>CAYTJS010000023.1:0-22483 GCA_964438115.1 uncultured Iamiaceae bacterium | reverse complement strand
CGGCCAGGACCGTGGCCCCGCCGTCGCGGCGCCGACCACGGGCCAGCAGGCCGAGGCCGACGGCCACGAGCCCGAGGACGACCACGTTGGGCCACAGGGCGAGCAACAGCGCCGCCGCTGCTGCTCCCCCGGCCAGCACGGCGCCCTGGCGGAACCAGTTGGCCCGACGCCCCCGGGTGCGGACGGTGCGGCGACGGCGAGGGCGGACGTGGAGGGCGGTGGTGCCCACCCCGCCGGGGTCGACCGCGGCCCACGCCGCCCGAGTCGCCGCCACGTCGGCCACGGCGGCGGCGCTGGCCTCGTTGATCGCCGCCAGCTCGGCCGGGGGCGGGACCTGGTCGAGGGCGGCGCGGGGGTGGAGCTTGGCCGCTCCGGTGACCACGGCGCCGTCGGCGTCGGGTCCCCACCAGCGGGCGTGGCGGCGGCGGAGACGACGCCAGTCGCCGGGGGCGGCGGGGTGGGCCACGACCACGTCCCACAGCGAGGCCAGCTTGGCGGGATCGGCGGGGTCGAGACGCAGGGCCCGGCCCCGGAGCTGGGTGGTGCTGGTGGCGGTGGCCGCCTCGGAGAGATCGACCAGCACGTTGAGCGGGGGGTGGTCCCATCCCTCGCCGACCAGGCCCCGGGTGGCGACGAGGGTGTGGGCGGTGCCGTCGTCGAGGGCGGCCTCGGCCACAGCCAGCCAGCGGGCCGGGCTCCAGCCACCGCCCTGGCCGACCAGGCGGACCGCGCCCCGGATGTCACAGCCCTCGGTGGTCACCGTGCGGCCGTCACCGGCGGCCAGGGTCATGGCCGCCGTCACCCGGTCGGCGGCCAGGGCGTCGCACCAGGCGCCCCGGCCCGTCACCGCCAGCACCCCCAGGTCGAGGACCTCGGGGCGGGCGCAGAGGGCGGCGATCACCCGGGCGGCGGTGCCGGCGTCCTCGCCCAGGACGGCGCGGGCCTCGGCGAGCGGGGTGGCGGCGCTGTCGCGCTCGACGGCGACGAGCGCCCGCAGCCCCTCGCCCCGACGGACGGCCTCGAGGGCCAGCACCTCGGCGGCGGCCTCGCCCTTGCGGACGGAGCGGGCACAGACGACGTCGCCCACCGACCGGCCCCAGGTCACCCCCGCCGTGGCGAAGGTGACCCCGTAGCGGCGGCCCAGGCCGACCAGGGCGTCGCGGGCCTCGCCCTCGGGCGCCTGCTCGGGGTCGTGGAGCCAGGCGGCGGCCAGCAGCAGGCGGTCGGTCAGGTCGAGGGGGGCGTCGGCCTCGGGCGGGGCCTCGACGGCGCTGGGCAGGGCCAGGCCCCGGTGGCGCCACCACCGGGTCAGGGCCAGGGCGACCAGGGGGTCGGCGTCCCACAGCGCCCGCCAGGCCGCCGGATCGGCGTCGAGGGCCGGCGTGCCCACCCGGGCGACGGCCCAGCCCAGGAAGGCCTCGGCGAGCAGGGCCTCGTCGAGCTCGGCGGCGAAGGTCGTCGTCCATTCCTCGAGGAAGGCCGCCTCGTCGGGGGCGGGGGCGACCACCCGCACGCCGTCGCGCCAGGGGGCCACCGCCCCCTCGGCCACGAGTGCGGCCAGGTGCAGCTCGGCATCGACGGTGCCCAGCAGGCCCTCGTAGTTGGTGGCCTCGCGCTCGGAGCCCGGCTCGGGGAGGGTGGCGGTGAGGCCGATGACCGCGCAGGGCCCGGCCGCCGTGAGGCGCTCGACCAGGGCGGCCACCACCAGGGCCCACCAGTCGAGCAGGTGGTGGCACTCGTCGAGCACGAGGGTGCCGATGCCCCGACCGGCCAACTGCTCGATGAGCGCCGTGGTGCGCTCCCCCAGCAGGGCCTCGCGGGGAAGGCCCACGTCCTCGCCGGTGCCCAGGCTGCGGCGCAGCTCCCGCTCGTGGCGGGCCACCTCGCCGGCGGCCCGCTCGGGGTCGCGCTCCTCCACGGCCCGCAGACGCTCGGCGGCGGCCACCGTCCCCAGGTCGCGGGCCAGCCGGGCCTGCCACAGCCGGCGGGCGGCGGCCCGCAGCTCGTCAGCCGCCTCACCGGGGTTGCCCAGGAGCTGGTAGGTCACCGAGGTGAGGGGCGCCGACCCGGCGGGGTCGTCGGTGGTGAACGTGGCGGGGTCGGCCCCGAAGCGGGCCACCTGCTCGCGCCACTGGTCGCGGATCGCGGTGGTCGGGGCCAGGACCAGGGTGGGGCGGTCGAGCCGGCGGGCCAGTTCGAGGCCGATGAGGGTCTTGCCCGCCCCCGGAGGGGCGCAGAGGTGCCAGCGGTCGTCGTCGACCTTGGCCGCCAGGTCGAGCAGGTGCCGTTGGGACGGTCGCCAGATGACGTCGGGGGCGGTGCCGGCCCAGCTACCCATGCCCAGAGGGTGCCACGACCGGGATCGAGGGGAGCGGCCCGGGCTGCCGATACGGTCGGCACATGGGAAGGGGCCGCCACCGATCGTTCGCCCTGCTGTTCGGCGGCCTCGCCGTCGCCGGCCTGCTCGTCGCCACCAGCGCGCCGTCGTCGGCCCGCGCCGGCGACGACGACGGGACCGAGGTGGTGGGCGGGGTGGTGGCCGACCCCGGGGAGTACCCCACCACCGTCGCCCTGGTCAGCGCCTTCAGCGGCAACAACCTGAACGCCCAGTTCTGCGGCGGCGCCCTCATCGCCCGCAACCGGGTCCTGACCGCCGCCCACTGCGTGGCGGACACCGGCCCCGGGGCCGTGCAGGTGCTGGTCGGCACCAACGACCTGGCGACGGGGGGATACCGCCGCAGCGTCGCCCGCATCCACGTCCACCCGAGGTTCAATCCCGACACCTACGACAACGACCTCGCCGTCCTCGACCTGGCCAACCCCGTGACGCCGTCGGCGACCGTCGACATCGTGCGGGTGCCCCGCCAGAGCCAGACCGTGGCGCCGGTGGGGACGGCCACGACCGTCACGGGCTGGGGGCGGACCAGCCAGGGCGGCACCGGGTCCCGGTTCCTGCGGGAGGCCACCTTCCCGGTCCAGCCCAACCGCGCCTGCAGCTTCTCGACCTACAACGCCGTCACCATGCTCTGCGCCGGGGTCGTGGCCGGTGGGGTCGACTCGTGCCAGGGCGACAGCGGCGGACCGCTCTACAGCGACCGCCTCGGTCCCCGCTACCAGGTCGGGATCGTGAGCTGGGGCATCGGCTGCGCCCGGCCCAACCGGCCAGGGGTCTACACCCGGCTGAGCACCTACTCGTCCAACAGCGACCGCTTCGCCGACGCCCGGGGCCTGCCCCGGGGTGGGGGCGTGGTCTTCAGCCGCACCTACACCGCCACCCGCGAGGTCGGCGAGCCCAACCACGGTGGGCCGGGGGCGGCGTCGATCTGGTGGAAGTGGACGGCAGGCCGGTCGGGAGCCGTCACGATCACGACCGTGGGCAGCAACTACGACACGCTGCTCGGCGTCTATCGGGGCACGGCGGTCGACGGCCTGACCCGGGTGCGGAGCAACGACGACATCAGCAACGCCGTGCGCCAGAGCCGGGTCCGCTTCCCGGCCCAGGCCGGGGTCACCTACCGCATCGCCGTCGACGGCTACGCCGGCGCCATCGGCGACGTGCGCCTGCAGGTCGCCTACGGGTGACCCCGGCCGGAATGGCCGGGTCCGACCGAACGTTGAGCACGGCATGCCCGTCACCCGCCTGAACCACGCCGTCCTCTACGTCCGCGACGCCGAGGTCAGCGCCCGCTTCTACCAGGACGTCCTCGGGTTCCGCCCGATCGGGCTCGTCGACGGGCTCCCCGCCGTCTTCCTGCAGGCCGAGGCATCGACCAACGACCACGACCTGGCCCTGTTCACCATCGGGACCGGGGCCGGGCCGTCGGGCGCCGGGCGCCGGACCGTCGGGCTGTACCACCTGGCGTGGGAGGTCGACACGCTGGCCGAGCTGAAGCGCCTGGCCGGGGTGCTGGCCGAGCACCGGGCCCTGGTCGGGGCCAGTGACCACGGCACGACCAAGGCCCTCTACGCCCGCGACCCCGACGGCATCGAGTTCGAGGTGTCGTGGCTGGTGCCCGCCGACCGCCTCGACGACACCGCGCTCGAGGCCCGCTCCCGCATCGAGCCCCTCGACATCGACGCCGAGATCGCCCGCTACGGCGCCCACACCCGTGGCGGCCTGGGCGTCAGCCAGCCCGTCTGACCCCCCGTCCCTCCTCCCGTTCTGGCAGCAGGATCCGACGCTCAGACCCGAATCCCCGCGACCAGAACACCACCTCACCCGTTCTGGCAGCAGGACCCGACACGCAGACCCGAACACCACCTCACCCGTTCTGGCAGCAGGATCCGACGCGCAGACCCCAGATTCCGCGACCAGAAACCGGTGAGGTAGGGGGATCCTCAGGTGGAGGCGGGGCGGGTGCGGGCGAGGGTGCGGAGAGCGACGCCGGCGGCGAGGAGGGCCAGGCCCAGGATGGCGGTGACACCGATGGCGGCACCGGTGCGGGGCAGGGTGCCGTCGCCCCCGTCCACGGCCGGGGGCGGGTCACCGGGGTCGCCGGGATCACCCGGATCGCCGGGGTCCTCGGCCAGCACGGCGGCGGCGTCGTCGAGGTCGTTGGTCGGGTCGATGTCGTCCTGGACCAGGGAGGCCACCACGGCCTCGTTGCGGATCTCGCCGACCACGTCGTCGCCCACGGCGGTGACCAGCTCGAAGGCCACCGCCTCGCCGCCGTCGAGACCGGCGTCCAGGATGCAGGTGACGGTCCCGTCGGCCTCGTCGCAGTCGACGTCGCCGCGGCCCTCCACGAAGGTCAGGCCCTCGGGCAGGTCGTCGATGACCACGATCTCGCGGAAGGCGGGGCTGGACGACGTGTTGGTGACGGTGAGGCGCCAGACGGCATCCTCGCCGGCGACCAGTTCACCACGCAGCCGCTTGTCGATGGCCAGGTCGACCTCGGGCATGTCCCGGACCTGGGCGCTGTCGGTGGCCAGCACCGGCTCCAGATCGGGTTCGACCGGGTTCCCGGTGGCCACGGCGTGGTTGACCACGTCGTCGACGATCACCAGGTCGCAGTCGTAGGTGACCGACCGACCCACCGCCAGGTCCCCGACCTCCCGGTCGCACTCGGCGCCCAGGTCGTCGTCCACGACCACGTCGGCCAAGGTGACGTCACCGGTGTTGGTCACGGTGATCCGGAACCGCACCGGGTCGGAGCCGAACAGGCCGTGACGGTCGTCACGGTGGTCGGCGTCGATGAACTGGCCGCTGCCGGGCAGCAGCTCGACCTTCTTGTCGACGGTCAGCTCGGGCTGGGACACCTCGACGGTGGCGGTGTCGTCGGCGGTGACGTCCTCGCCCACCGGCGGGCGGCCGGTGGCCACGGCCTGGTTGACCAGGGTCTCGGCGAGGCCACCGGGGACCGTGCAGGTGTAGGTCGTCGAGGCGCCGGCGACCAGGGTGCCGACGGTGCGGGCACAGGCCGGGACCTGCGGGTCGGCCACCGTCACGCCGGTGAGGGTGGTGTCACCGGTGTTGCCGACGGTGATCCGGTAGGTGACCGGGGCCCCGGCGGCGCGACGGGCCTCGTCCACCCACAGGCCCGAGCCCTCGGTGCGGGCCACCTGCTTGACCACGGTGATGGAGGGGTCGACCAGGGTCACCGCCGCCGTGTCGGTGGCGGTGACGTCGGGCCCGAAGGGCGGGGTGCCCACGGCGGCGGCCTGGTTCACGGCGGCGGCGTCGAAGCCGCCGGGTGCCGTGCAGGTCGCGCTGACCGTGGCGCCCGCGGCCAGGTCACCGACGACCTGACTGCAGGCGGGGACCAGGGCGTCGGTCACCGTCACGTCGGTGAGGGCGACGTCGCCACGGTTGGTCACCACGACGCGGAACTCGACCGGCAGCCCGGGCCGGGTCCGGCCCGTCAGGCCGTCACGGTCGTCGGCCTCGATGAAGTTCGAGCCCGCCCCGGCGGCGCGCACCTGCTTGCGCAGTTCGAGGGCGGGGGCGATCACGTCGATGCGCGCCGGGTCCTGGTCGCGGACGGCGGGCAGGCCGAGCGGCCGGCCGTCGAAGGCGGGCGTGCCGACCACCGCGGCCAGGTTCTCGACGTCGACGGTGTGACCCCCGGGAGCGGCACAGGTGAAGGTGTGGGCGGCGCCGACGGCGAGGGCGCCGATGGTCCGGGCGCAGGTGGGGACCTCGGGGGCGGAGACCGCCACGTCGATGAGGTCGAGGCTGCCCGTGTTGGTCACCAC
This sequence comes from uncultured Iamiaceae bacterium, assembly GCA_964438115.1. Classification (GTDB taxonomy): domain Bacteria; phylum Actinomycetota; class Acidimicrobiia; order Acidimicrobiales; family DATDAH01; genus DATDAH01. The sequence continues at coordinate 16,288 of CAYTJS010000023.1, read as the reverse complement.
GATGCGCCAGGTGGCCATCTGGCCCCGCTGGTAGGTGGCGTCGTCGACCCACTCGCCGGCGCCGGCGGCGGTCTCGACCCGGGTGTCGATGCTGACGGCGGGCGACCCGACGGCGATGCCGGCCTCGTCGTCGTCCCGCACCGGCTCGGCCCCGTGCGGGGGCGTGCCCACGACGGTGGCCCGGTTGGTGGTGCTGTCGGCGTAGCCGGCGGTGACCGTGCAGTCGTAGGTCGTCGCTGTCCCTGCGGCCATGGCACCAATGGTGCGGGCGCACGCCGGGGCCAGGGGGTCGGTGACGGTCACGCCGGTCAGGTCGAGGGGGCCGGGGTTGGCCACGCGGATGCGCCAGGTGACCGGCGTCGACGGCAGGGAGAACCCGGCCTCGGCGAAGGCGCCGGACCCGGCCCGGGTCTCGACCGTCTTGTCGATGGTCAGGCCGGGAGCGACCACCACGAGGGGGGTCGGGTCGGGGTCGTCGGGCGAGGGGTCGTCACCGGGCCAGTTGGAGGGGACCCGGGGTCGGTTCGGGGCGTTGGAGATGTCGCGCAGGTGGGCCTGGTTCAGGACCGTGGCCGGGGCCGCGGTCGTGGCGGCGACCCGCACCTGGATGGTGACGGTGGTCTCGCCCGGGTGCACGACCCCCGAGCCGGGCGTCCAGGTGGCCGCGGGCACCGGGATCTCGTCGACGTCGAGGCGGGTGCCGGCCTCGGAGATGGTGGGCGTGCCGGGCCCGGTGTAGGTGCCGGGCAGGTAGGTCCGGCCGTTGGCCAGCACGTCCTCCAGGTCGGCGGTCACCGCCGCCGGGGCCTGGTTGCGCAGGACGAAGGTGTAGGTCACGGTGCCACCGGGGGCGACCCGCTCGGGCGACACGGTCTTGTCGAGCAGGGTCGTGTACGGGCACGAGGCCCCGTCGGAGTTGGTGACCCTCGGGCCGGTGGCCACCGCCGCCGGGGCGACGTTGGGGCGGGCCGCCCGATAGAGCGTGTCCTGCTGGTTGGGGGTGGCGTCGGAGGCCCCGTAGAGCCAGAGCCGGCCCTCCTCGTCGAAGAACACCGAGCCGGCGGCCCGGGGCGGGTCGGCGCTGGTCACCGCCGAGAGGGCGCCGGTCGAGTGGTTGACCTCGACGATGCGGCCGGTGCCGGTGACGGCCCCGTGCTGGTGGGCGTAGATGCGGCCGGTGCCGGGGTCGACGGCCAGGTCCTGGATGGAGGCGTTGGGGTAGCCGGGACCGAAGACCCGCACCACGGTGTTGGTGGCGACGTCGATCTCGGCGAACCGTGAGTCGGTGAAGACGCCCACGTTGACGGGGGGCGTCTGGTGGTGGTCGAGGGCGACGAGGTAGCGGCCGTTGGGCAGGAAGGCCCCGGCGAAGGTGATCTCGACGCCGGCGGGCAGGCCCGAGGGCACCCCCAGGCCGGTCTCGACCCCGGCGGCGTCGATGCGCACCAGCTCGTGGCTGTTGCGGTCGAGGCCGTAGATGAAGCCGTCGGCCGGGTTGAAGGCGATGGCGTTGGCCTGCAGGTCCGGGGCGCTGACCGGCGTGAGGGCGCCGGTCGTGCGGTTCAGGCGGTTGAGCTGCATCGACGGCGGCGTGTGGCCACCGGTGACCAGGTAGAGGGTGTCATCGCACCCGAAAGGCTCGGGCGCGCTCGTCTGGGCCCCGGCGTCGAGGCCGGGGGCGACGAGGACGAGCACCGACCCCAACAGGGCCAGGCAGAGGATGGTCAGGACCCACTGACCCGCGCGCGCGGCGCGGGAGGGTCCAGAGATCGGCGGCATCTCGGTTCCTTCCCAGGGTGTGTAGCCCGACCCCTGTCGGCCGCCGGCCCGAAGGGTTGAGGCCCCGGGCGCCGCCGGCCGTGCCGGTCGCTACCATCGCTGGTCCCAGGAGAGGTGCCGGAGTCTGGTTGATCGGGGCGCCCTGCTAAGGCGTTAGCGGTTGCAAAGCTGCTCGAGGGTTCAAATCCCTCCCTCTCCGCTCCGTTGTGGGAGACACCTGTCCTCCCCGGTCAGGCGCGCCATCCACGGTGTCGGCCACGCAGGGGGGAGCAGGGGACGGCCTCGAGCCGTCTGGGCGAAGGATGTCCCGATGGATGACGCCACCGACGAGCGGTCGACCTGGTTGACGCCGGGCGTGGGCGGCATCGGTACGGCGAGCCTCCTGGCCGATGCCGGCCACGAGATCCCGACCTCGCTCCTCCCGAGCCTGCTCACCTCGACCCTCGGGGCACCGGCCTCGGCGCTGGGGCTCATCGAAGGCGTGGCCGACGGGCTGGCGGGCATCGCCCGCTTGGGTGGAGGCGCGCTGGCTGATGATCCCGAGCGGCGTCGACGGGTCGCCGTCGGGGGCTACGCGGCCACGGCGGGGCTGTCCGCCGCGACCGCGGGGGCCACCGCGGCCTGGCAGGTCGCCGTCCTGCGGGCGGGGGCCTGGACGGCCCGGGGACTGCGCGTTCCGGCCCGCAACGCCCTGCTCGCCGACATGGTCCCGGCCACGGCCTACGGCCGGGCGTACGGCTTCGAGCGGGCCATGGACAACCTGGGCGCGATCATCGGGCCACTCCTTGCCATCGTGCTGGTCGGAGCGGTCGGGATCCGGTGGGCGATCGCCCTGTCGGTCATCCCCGGCCTGCTCGCGGCGGCGGCGATCGTCTACGCCATCGGTCACGCTCCGAGCATCGAAGGACGGGCGCGTCAGCCGATTCGGCTGCGGATACGACCGGTCCTGCGCGGCGATCTCCGTTCCCTGCTGGCCGCGGTCACCGCGTTCGAGTTCGGCAACGTCGCCGCCACGCTGCTGATCCTCCGGGCGACCGAACTCCTCGAGCCTGGTCGGTCGAACGACCGGGCGACGCAGCTCGCCATCGGGCTCTATGTCCTCTACAACATCGCCGCCACGCTGACCAGCGTCCCCGCCGGACGCGTCGGCGATCGCCGAAGTCCGCGACTCGTGTTGATCGTCGGCTTCGCCGCCTTCGGCCTGGCCTACGTCGGGTTCGCCTCGGGCCCGTCAGGCGTCCTGGCGCTCGTGCCGTGGTTCATCGCCGCCGGCATCGGCATCGGGCTGGTCGAGACCGCCGAACACGCGGCCGTGGCCGCCGCCGCCCCCGAGGACGTGCGGGGCTCGGCATTCGGACTCCTCGCCGCCATCCAGAGCTTCGGCAACATCGCCGCCAGCGCCATGGCAGGGATCATCTGGACGGCGGCGTCGCCAACGGCGGCGTTCGTCTACGTGGCGATCTGGATGCTCCTCGCCATCATCGTCGGCGCCCGGTCGGCGACGCACTGATCGAGGACCCACCACCGATCGCGGTCCTGACGGTTCGCGGATTCCCACCACCTCCGCTCACTGGTGACGAACCGTCCCCCCGGTCAGAGGTCGACGCCGTCACTGGTGCTCGTCGTCGGCGCACGGGTGGCACTCGAGCTCGAGGGTGCTGTGCTCGACACCGAAGCGGTCGCTCAACAGCTCGCGCACCGCCGTGCTGCGGGCCTGGGCGTCGTGCAGCGACAGGGACCCGTCGACGACCAGGTGCGCCGAGAGAGCAGGGGCGTCGGAGGCCAGGCTCCAGACGTGGAGGTGATGCACGTCGTCCACGCCGTCGGCCTCGAGGATGGCCGTGCGCAGGACGTCGACGTCGACACCGGACGGCGTCCCCTCGAGGAGCACGTGCACCGTGTCGCGCAGCAGCCCCCACGAGGCGGAGAGCACCGAGGCGGCGATGAGGATGGACGCCACGGGATCGACCCAGTCCGCGCCCCACACCACGACGGCCACACCGGCGACGATCGCGGCCACCGAGCCGGCGGCGTCGGCGAGCATGTGGACGAAGGCCCCGTGCAGGTTCAGGCTCCGGCCCCGCACCCGCAGGAGCAGCACGGCGCTGACGACGTTGACCAGCAGGCCCACCGCGGCCACGACCAGCAGGCCACCGCCGTCGACGGCGACCGGGTCGCCGATGCGCTGGACGGCCTCGAAGACGATCCAGCCCGAGGTGGCGACGAGCAGGATCCCGTTGGCCAGGGCGCCCAGCACCTCGGCGCGTTGCAGACCGTAGGTGTGGCGGTCCGAGGACGGCCGACCCACCAGGGCGTGGGCCACGAGGGCGATGGCCAGGCCGCTGACGTCGGAGGCCATGTGGGCGGCGTCGGCCAGGAGCGCGAGGGACGAGAAGGCGATCCCGCCGACGACCTCGGCGACCAGGAACCCCCCGTTGGCGACGAGCACCCACCAGAGCACGCGCCGTTGGCGGTCCCGCAGTTCCGCCACCGTGCTGTGGTCGTGGCCGGTACCCATCAGGCGGGGTCTCGCCGTTCGACCATGCCTGAAGGATGGCACCGGGACCGGCCGGGGCCTCCCCGATCGGGACCATGGTCCCCCGCGCCAGGCGTCGGGTCGGCGACCGGAGCGGGTAGACCCGACCCATGAGCGATCCGCACCCCACCGACGAGCAGGGTCGGGCCGAGGCCCTCGACGAGAACGTGCTCGGCGCCGGCGAGGTCGACGACATCGGCGAGGACGTGGTGCACACCAGCTACCCGCCTGAGGTGGAGCAGGGCGTCGACGTCGCCGTCCCGGAGGAGGTGCCCGACCTGCTCGCCCCCGCCGACCGGCCCGTGACCGGGTTGATGGCGGCCGACGACGACCCCGACGAGGAGGTGGCCGTGGTCGGCGACCCCGACCGCCTGCCCCCCGCCGAGGAGGCGGCCGTCCACGAGACCACCGCGCCCGCCTACCACGAGGACGACAGTTACCTGGACGGATGAGCCGGCGTCAGCCGGTGAAGCGACCCTCGCGGATGCGCTGGGCCTCCATGAGGGCCAGCTCCTGCGCCCCCGAGAGCACGATCTCGGGGTCGGGGACGAAGTCCACGGCAGGGTCGCGGCCCTCGTAGTCGACGGCGTTCAACATCACCCGCATGGCGTTGAGGCGGGCCCGGTGCTTGTTCTCGGAGCGGATGACCGTCCACGGCGCGGCGGCCGTGGAGGTGCGGCGCAGCATCTCGTGCTTCACCTCGGTGAAGTCGTCCCAGTGCTCCTGGGCCTGGACGTCGATCTCGCTCAGCTTCCACTGCCGCAGCGGGTCGTCCCGGCGCCGGTCGAAGCGGCGGGCCTGCTCCTCCTTGGTGACCGAGAAGTAGAGCTTCACCAGGACGGTGCCGGTGCGCACCAAGTCCTTCTCGAAGCCGACCACACCCTTCATGAACTGGTCGTACTCGTCAGGGGTGCAGAAGCCGAAGACCGGCTCCACCATCGCCCGGTTGTACCAACTGCGGTCGAAGAGGACCATCTCACCGCCCGTGGGGAACTGGGCCACGTAGCGCTGGAAGTACCACTGACTGCGCTGCTCCTCGGTGGGCTTGCCCAGGGCCACGACCCGGTAGTGCTTCTCGTTCATGAAGCGGGTGACCCGGCGGATGGTGCCGCCCTTGCCGGCGGCGTCTCGCCCCTCGAAGAGGACGATCATGCGGCGGTCGGTGGCCTCGAGGTGGCGCTGCAGCTTGAGCAGCTCGACCTGGTAGGGCTTGAGCTCGTCCTCCCGGCGGCGCTTGCGCACGGCCGCCTTCTCCTCGGTGCGCAGGCGACGCAGCTCGGCCAGCAGCCGGTCGTAGTCGGTGACGTTGGGGACGGCGGCGGGCTCGTCGATGGTCACGGGGTCTCCTCCTCGAGGGCGGTCAGCAGGGCGGCCTGGTCGGCGGCCGAGGGCACGCCCCAGCCGGGTCGGTAGTCGAAGACCTCGCGGGCCGGGCGGGCGGCGCGGCCGAAGTCGACCAGCTCGAAGCTGTCGAGGTCGACCAGGGCCGGGTGCACCTGGCCGCACACGCCGGCGAGGCGGCCCAGCTCGTGGCGGAGGGCGAGCAGGTAGTGGGCCGCCCGCTCGGCCTTGAGGCCGGGGTCGAGGCCCTTGGTCAGCCACGGGGACTGGGTGGCCACCCCCGTCGGGCAGCGGCCGGTGTGGCAGCGCTGGGCCTGGATGCAGCCCACGGCCAGCATCGCTTCGCGGGCCACGTTGACCAGGTCGGCGCCCAGGGCCATGGCGACGAGGGCGGTGTCGGGCAGGCCCAGCTTGCCCGAGCCGATGAAGACGACGTCCTCGTGGAGGTCGCGCTCGGCGAAGGTCCGGTACACCCGGGGGAAGGCGACCTTGAACGGCAGGGCGACGTGGTCGGCGAAGACGAAGGGGGCGGCGCCGGTCCCGCCCTCGCCACCGTCGACGGTGACGAAGTCGGGGCCCTCACCCCGGGCGACCATGCGGTCGACGAGGCGGTCCCAGAACGCCTGCTCCCCCACGGCCGACTTGATGCCGACGGGGAGGCCGGTCTCGCCGGCGAGCAGCTCGACGAAGTCGATGAGGCCGTCCACGTCGTGGAACGCCCGGTGGTGGGGCGGGCTGATGCAGTCCTGACCCTCGGGCACGCCGCGGATGCGGGCGATCTCGGCCGTCACCTTCACGCCGGGGACGACGCCGCCCAGGCCGGCCTTGGCGCCCTGGGAGAGCTTCACCTCGATGGCCCGGACCGGGGCCGAGGCCACCGTCTCGCGGAAGCGGTCGAGCGAGAAGTCGCCGTGCCCGTCCCGGCAACCGAAGTAGCCGGTGCCGATCTGCCACACGAGGTCGCCGCCTTGGCGGTGGTGGTCGGAGATGCCGCCCTCGCCGGTCCAGTGCAGGCAACCCGCGCCGGCGGCGCCCCGGTTGAGGGCCTCGATGGCGGGGCCGCTGAGCGAGCCGAAGCTCATGCCCGACACGTTGACCACCGACGGCGGCCGGAACGCCCCCGGCCGGCCGTGGGCCGCGCCCAGGACCTTGCCGCCCGGCAGGGGGCTGCCCTTGGGCCGGGGCGGGATCGGGAAGGCCACGTGCTTGACGATCAGGTAGTCGCTGGCCGCCTCGACGTTGTTGTCGGACCCGAAGCCGGAGAGGTTGTTCAGGTCCTTGGCCGAGGTGTAGATCCAGCGCCGCTGGTCGCGGTTGAAGGGCCGCTCCTCGTCGTTGTCGGTGACGATGTACTGGCGCAGCTCGGGGCCGATGGCCTCCAGCCAGTAGCGGAAGTGCCCGAGCACCGGGAAGTTGCGCAGGATGGCGTGGTGCTTCTGGGTGAGGTCGTGGGCGGCCAACGCCCCCACCGCTGCCACCCCGGCCGCCGCGGCGCGGGTTCCCCATCGGGCCATGACCTCACGGTAGGACGCCCGGCGGCCGCCAGGTCGGGCCGAACGGCCCGTCGCGCCGGGACCTCCTAGGTTGGGGCCGTGACCACAGGGGAGGGGCGCCGGGTGGTCGTGGCCGGGTTGGGCGACACCGGGGTGCTGGTCGCCGTGAACCTGGCGAAGGGGCTGGACGTCACCGCCGTGGGCACCCGGCCGGCGCTGGTGAGCGGCCAGGAGCTGGGCAACCGGGTGGCCGACCCCGAGGGGTGGCGCACGAACTACTTGCTGCCGCTGCGGCGGTTCCGCCGTCTCGACCGGGTGCAGGTGCTGCACGGACGTATCGCCGCCGTCGACCTGGATGGCCGCCTGGTGACCGTCGACGGGGCCGACGGCGCCACGACGACGGTGCCCTACGACGCCCTGGTGATCGCCACGGGCGTGAGCAATGGCTTCTGGCGCAACGACGCCGTAGAGGACCTGGCCACCGTCGAGGACGCGGTCGACCGGGTGGCCGCGCGGATCGCGGCCGCCGGTACCGTCGCCGTCGTCGGCGGGGGTGCCACCGGGGTCTCGGCCGCGTACAACCTGGCCCGCCGCCGGCCCGACCAGGAGGTTCACCTCTTCTTCCCCCGGGACGAGCCCCTGCCCCAGCACCATCCCGGCACCCGGCGGCGGATCGTCGACCAGCTCGAGGCGGTCGGGGTCCGTCTCCACCCCGGCCACCGCGCCGACCTGGCCGACGAGTTCACCGGCGACGAGCTGACCACCGACCCCATCGAGTGGACGAGCGGCCAGGCGCCCTTCAGCGCCGACCTCGTCCTGTGGGCGGTGGGGCGGCTGCGGCCCAACACCGGCTTCCTCCCCACCGAGCTGCTCGACGAGCACGGGTTCGTGCGGGTCGACGAGCACCTACAGGTGCCGGGCCACCCCGAGGTGTTCGCCGTGGGCGACGTGGCCGCCACCGACCCCAACCGCAGCTCGGCCCGCAACTGGGGCCACCGGATCGTCACCCGCAACGTCGCGGTGGCCCTGGGCGGTCGAGGTCGGAGATCGGCCTTCAGGCCGCCCCGTCACCGGTGGGGGTCGGTCACCGGGATCCAGGACGACGGCCTCGTCGTCTTCCAGCCCAACGGCCGGGCGTTCCGGGTGCCCCGCTGGGCCGTCCAGCCCCTCCTGTTCCGGTTCTTCACCCGCACCCTGCTCTACCGGGGCCTCCGCCGGGAGTGAGGGGGCCCGGGACCCTCGGCCCTTGCCAAAGCGGGCCCGATGGAGTGTCCTCGGGCGCCGTGAGCACGGCGCACGACAAGAAGCTGCCCAAGTCGATCTACGAGCCCGAACTGCTCCGGCTCCAGCGTGAGCTGGTGAAGCTGCAGGAGTGGGTGCGCCAGGAGGGGCTGCGCCTGTGCGTGCTCTTCGAGGGCCGGGACGCGGCGGGCAAGGGTGGCACGATCAAGCGCATCGTCGAGCGCACCAACCCCCGCATCGTGCGGGTGGTGGCCCTCGACAAGCCGACCGAGCGGGAGCGCACACAGTGGTACTTCCAGCGCTACGTCGCCGAGCTGCCCGCCGCCGGCGAGATCGTCCTCTTCGACCGCAGTTGGTACAACCGGGCCGGCGTCGAGCGGGTCATGGGGTTCTGCACCGACGAGGAGCACACCGAGTTCCTGCGCTCCTGCCCCGAGTTCGAGCAGATGCTCATCCGCTCCGGGATCATCCTCGTGAAGTACTGGTTCTCGGTGAGCGACGAGGAGCAGGAGCGGCGCTTCCTGGCCCGGATCAACAACCCCGACAAGCGGTGGAAGCTGAGCCCGATGGACCTGCAGTCCCGGGCCCGCTGGGCCGACTACTCGCGGGCCAAGGACGAGATGTTCCGCTTCACCGACACCAAGCACTCGCCCTGGTGGGTGGTCGAGTCCGACGACAAGCGGCGGGCCCGGCTCAACTGCATCTCGCATCTGCTGTCCTGCGTCGACTACGAGGACCTGACCGACACCCCCCTCGACCTGCCCCCCCGCCAGGACGACGACTACGTCCGCCCCCCCATGACCGACCAGACCTTCGTCCCCGCCGTCTACTGATTCCGAAATTGCGTCGATCCGTTGTGGTGGGCGCAACCGATCGACGCCAGAACGGGATGGTCGCAGGGTCGGTGGTGTGTCGATGACCGCCGAGGGGATCGGCGCCGCCGCGGCCGACCGGGCCGACGACCGGCGCACCCAGCGGGTCGACGATGCGCCCCGGCGGTGCTGGCGTACTGGCTGTGCAGAGGAACCCGGCGGCCCCGACCCCGCCCGAACCTTGTGCAAACAAGCCGTCATGGCGGCGGGAACGCACAAGGTTCAGGCGGCGGGGCAGGCGACCGGGCCGGGCCGGTAGAGTGGCAACCCTGCGCTCGTAGCTCAATTTGGATAGAGCATCTGACTACGGATCAGAAGGTTGGGGGTTCGAGTCCCTCCGAGCGCGCTGGCTCCTGGGATTGCCCAGGTAACCCGCCGATTCCGTGGGCGCCAGAGGCCGCCGGGAGGCCAAGCGCGGCACTCCGAGGCGTCCTGCGCCTCCTACATCCTCCTCAAGCACTTCGTCCCTCGCTTCGTTTCCTCCTGAGTAAGAACTCCACGTCGCACCAGACGCCGTAGCAGGGCGAGGGCGTCGACTCGGTCGAGTCCCGTCTCCTCTCTGACCACTGCGTTGGTGACGGGGCCTCGTCGGGCCAGGACGAGAACCAGTTCTTCGAGTTCCTCATCAGAGTGACGGATGCGCGCTGGAACGCCGAGTCCTGCGGCGATCACGTACTGGGCACCGCCACGCTCGCCCTGCTGCTCGTGAGTGCCGGGTTGCTTGCACCTCGACGGATCTTCACGACCCCTCCAGGCGTCTGAGCGAAGCCCTCAACGCGGCGGTGGACCGACCGAACGATGACCGCCTTGCCCTCGACTTGCAGCTCATGAAGGTCGTAGCGGCCCGGGTTGGCCAAGGACGCCACGGCCGCGTGGATGACCCGCTCCTTCTCGCCCACATCCATGACGCCGACGACCGTTCCGTCATCGCGGACCCCGTAGAGGATGACCCCGCCGTCAGCGTTCGAAAGGGGCAACGACCGCATCGTGCGTCTTCGACGCTGAAACGCCTTCCTTGAACTCGACGAAGTCGCCCTCGCCCCGGAAGGCAAGCGAGAACTCGTCCTGCGTCGGCACCATCGGCAGGTTCGCCGGGCCTGACGGATGGAAGGCCGGATAGGACAGGCCGCCGCGAACGGCATCGGCGTCGTGCCGTCGAACCCGTGCATCGAGCCCTGGGTCGTGCTCCACTTCGCCGAGAGGACTGCCCACATCGAGCGCGGCGACGCGCCGCGGTTGTCCCGCCAGCTCCTGGGCTGCGAAATGGTGCTGACCGGCCCGGCCCTTGCTGCTCTGTCGGCCGCCTACGACGATGCCAAGCAGCGCGCAGAGCAGCTCGACCTCAAGCACGCCGGCGACGGTTCACCGCCACGCTCGAACCCCAGCAGCAACATGTGGGAGTTGGTCGGCCGGATCCGCGGGTTGTGACCCACCGCTGAGATCAGTCCAAGGCCAGGAGGCCGCGGACGTCGTCGGCGGTGAGCGGGCCCGACAGGGCACCCTCGGTCTCCATCATGCTGGCGAAGAGGCCGGCCTTGCGGGCCTTCAGCTCCATGACCTTCTCCTCGATGGTGCCGACGGATACGTAGCGGTACACCATCACCGGGTTCTCCTGGCCGATGCGGTGGGTGCGGTCGACCGCCTGGGTCTCGGTAGCGGGGTTCCACCAGGGGTCGAGCAGGAAGCAGTAGTCGGCCTCGGTCAGGTTGAGGCCGACACCCCCGGCCTTGAGGCTGATGAGGAACACCGGCACCTCGCCGTCCTTGAAACGACCGATGGCCTCGTCGCGTCGTCGGGTCCGGCCGTCGAGGTAGCTGTGGCCGATGCCGGCGTCGTCGAGCCGAGCGCGGGCCCGGGCCAGGTAGCGGGTGAACTGGCTGAACACCAGCGCCCGGTGGCCTTCGGCCACCACTTGGGCGAGGTCCTCGACCAGCCGGTCGAGCTTGGCCGAGCCGACCCCCTCGTGGGCCTCGTCGATCAACGCCGGATCGAGCGCCAACTGGCGCAGGAGGGTCAGCGACCTGAAGATCTCGAAGCGATGCTTCGCCACGTCGCCGACCAGGCCCAGCACCTTCTGGCGCTGCCGTTGGAGCTGCGCGCCGTAGATCCGGGCATGGCGAGCGCTCAGCTCGATCTCGACGGTCTGCTCCGTCTTCGGGGGCAACTCGGTGAGGACCTCGTCCTTTGTCCGTCGTCGCACCAACGGCGCGATGCGCCGTCGCAGCGTGGCGGCCAACTCCGGGGCATCGCCTCGCTCGATGGGTCGCCGGAACTGCTGATCGAAGCGCTTGGGATCCGGGAAGAAGCCGGGGGCGGTGATCGACAGGAGGGACCAGAGGTCCATCAGGCTGTTCTCGAGCGGCGTGCCGGTGATGGCCACCTTCGTGCGGGCCTCGAGGCGGCGGACGCACTGGTAGGTCTTGGCCTGGTGGTTCTTGACGAACTGGGCCTCGTCGAGCAACAGCAACGCCCAGTCCAGACGGGCGTACTCGTCGAACTCGAGCCGGAACAGGGCGTAGGAGGTCACGACCAGGGTGGCGTCGCCGATCTCGTCGGCAAGGGCGGTGCCGCGACGGGCCTCGGTCTCGCGGATCGTCCGCACCGCGAGATCGGGAACGAAGCGGGCCGCCTCCCGGGCCCAGTTCTCGACCACGCTGGTCGGGGCCACGACGAGCACACGGGCCTCGGGCTGCTGCTCGTGGACCCGAAGGGCCAGGGCCAGGGTCTGGACGGTCTTGCCCAGGCCCATGTCGTCGGCGAGGATCCCACCCAGGCCGTTCGCCTGCAGGAAGGCCAGCCATTCGAACCCCTCCTGCTGGTACGGCCGGAGGACGGCGGCGAGCCCCGACGGGGGCGTCAGCGGCTCGGGGGCGGTGAGGGCCGAGATCCTGGCGATGCGCTCGGACCAGCGCCGCGACTGGGTGGCGACCACACCCAGACCGGCCAGCTCCTCCCACCATCCCGCCTGGTACGGGCTCACCCGGGCCACGGCAGCGTCGGCGGGTTCAACCAGGCGATGGGCCTCGTCGATCAGGTCGCGCAGCCGATCCAGCTCGGGCCGGTCGAGGCGGAGCCAGGTCCCGCTGGCCAGGATGAGTGCCGGGTCCCCCCGGTGGAGCGCGGCGAAGAGGCTCGGGAAGTCGACGACCTCGCCGTCGACGGTCACCTCGACCTCGAGGTCGAACCAGTCGTTGCCGTCCCGGGACCGCTCGGCGTCGGCCACGGTGAGCGAGATCAGCGGGTCGGTGGTGGCCTCCCGCAGTTCGGGCTGATCGCCGGTGACCTCGATGGCGACCTGACCCCGGGCGGCCAGCCGATCGAGGGCCTCGGTCAGCACCGTGACCACCTCCGGGCCCGACACCACCAGATCCCTCGGGGTGCCGGTGGGGTCGACCAGTCGCGGCATCAGGTCGACGGGGAGCTCGAGCTCGGTCACCGCGCGACGCTCCGCCGCCCGATCGCGGGCCCGGCCCCCCGACCGCGCCAGCGGGTGGTCAGCGACCCGTTCCCCGCGCCGATAGCGGGCCTGCCACCGCAGCTGGACCCGGTCGAGCGCGATGCGCTCGACCACCAGTACCAGGCCGACGAACCGGCTCTCCGCGATGGTCACGCTGGCGTCGGAGGAGTGCAGCCGGCCGAACCCGGCCAACACGGGCTGGTAGTCGTCGAGGAACTCGTCGAGGTCCTCGATCGGGATGGCCAACGGCGGCGCGGTGGCCAGACGGGCCAGCACGGGGTGCAGGGGTGCGTGCAGCGGGGCCAACCGGAGTCGGTCACCGTCGAACGCCCACAGACCGTGAGTCGGCGAGCCCACGAGACCACCCTCCGCGAGCGACACCGGAACTCCGTCGAGCATGAAACTCGTCACCAGGCGGACGGCGTCGGGGGTGTCCTCCACCAGGTCCAGGTCCAGCGTGGCCGGCGTGGGCGAGAGATCGACCACCGATCCCGGCGACTCACCCACGAGGACGATGCCGCATTCCACCGCCCGCTCGAGCTGGGACCAGAGGTCGGCCCCGAACTGGTCGAACGGGATGGCCTGGATGTTGCTGTAGTACCCGACCTGGCCGGCCGCCATCAGGGCCCGCAGGACGCCGATCTGGGCCGGGTCGTACTCGGTCGACCGATGACCGTAGGGCGACGCCAGATCACGCCAGGACGCCCCGGTCTTGACCCACGAGCCAGAACGGCCCCGGCGAAGGGGTCGAATCGTGGGTCGGGGATCCTGGCGGGCCATGAAGGCACCGGACCGCGGCTGCTGGATCGCCACCTGGAGAGCCAGGGCGACGCCGTGTGGGTCCCGGTCGATGACGGCGAGGTCGGCCAAGGCCTGCCGCCAGGTGCTCCCGATGCCAGACCGACCGGCGGGTGCCGACTCCCGCCGGGCCACGAGGATGGCGGCCACGCAGTGCTTGCACGCCCCGCCCAGCGGGCAGGTGCAGCTGTCGTCGACCTCGACGTAGCCCCGCCAGTCGTCCCAGCGGATGCGGGACACATAGGTCGACCGGCCCGATCCCCGACACACTGCCTCGATGGCGCCCGGCTCCACCCTCAGCAGTTCGACGCGGTCCTCGGCCGCATAACCCCGGCCCCTGAGCAACGACCCGGCGTCATAGGCGTCCCTCAGGACATCGTCGTCGAGGGCCTCGAGATCGGGACGGGCTGGCACAGGGACCTCGATCATGGCCCGGCTCGGCGACGAGGCCAACGTGCACACCGCCTTCGAGCGGTGGGTCCTAGTCTCGCCCACCGATGGCCCACCCCCAGATGTTCGACGACGACGACCCGGTGCTGGCCCGGGTGCGGCAGTTGGCCGCGGCCCTGCCCGGCACCGCCGAGAAGGTGTCGCACGGGCGGCCCGCCTTCTTCACCACGAAGGTGTTCGCCTACTACGGCGGGTCACGCAAGGTCGACGGGGACTGGGAGCAGCACCCGCAGGCGGTCGTCGTGCTGCCCGACGACGACGATCGCATCGCCCTGCTCGAGGACGAACGCTGCTTCGTGCCCGCCTACCTCGGGCCCTACGGGTGGCTGGGCATCGACCTCACCGAGGACGCCGACTGGGACGAGGTGGCCGAGCTGCTCGACGCCTCCTACCGGCTGACGGCGCCGAAGAAGCTGATCGCCGAACTCGACGCCCGGACCTGACGGGGCCGGCGTCAGTGGCGCTTGACGCCGCCGTACTTCATGCGGGTGTCGCGCACCGAGGCGGGCACGGCCTCGTCGTCGACGACGGCGGCGTCGACCACCTCGCCGATGAAGAGCGTGTGCGTCCCCAGGTCGACGGCCTGACGCACCTCGCAGTCGAGCCAGGCGATGGCCTCCTCGAACACCGGCGCCCCCGTCGTCGCCGTCCGCACCGGGCGGTCGTTGAGGGCGGCGCCGTCGTCGCGGGCCGGCTTCGAGAACTTCACGAAGGCCCGGGTGTCCTGGGCGTCCCACAGGTTGACGGTGAAGGACCCGCCCTCGGTGATGAGCCGATGGGTGACGGCGGTGTTGTCCACGCCCACCCCGATGAGCACCGGTTCCATCGAGAGCTGGCTGACCCAGGTGGTGGTCATGGCGTTGCGCTCGTCGCCGGCCCGTGAGCCCACCAGGACCAGCGGACTCGGGATCTTCCAGGTGACCCGGTTCAGCAGCTCGTCGGGGACGGTCATGGTGCGACGGTAGGGCGCGTCGGCGGCCCTCAGGCCAGGGTCCCCCGCAGGAGGGAGTCGCCCGAGTGCTCGACCTGGCCGGCGTCCTGGATCGACACGTCGACCACCTCGTAGGTCCTGGGGTCGACCCCCTCGGGCACGACCACGGTGGTCGAGCCGTCCATGGCGCCCAGCGACACCGGCTCGGCATCGGGCGAGGCGGGGTCGAGCAGCCACAGCTCGTAGTGGTGGCCCTCGGGCGGGGGCGCCATGCCCTCGGCCTCGAGCACCAGCTCGTAGTGGTCGTCTGTCGCCACCAGGTCGACGGCCGCCGTGGCCGACTCGCCGGCCGGCCCCAGCGCCCGCAGGTCGGTCGAAGCCACCAGCTCGGGCCCGCCGGTGGAGGCGTCGTCGCCCAGGAGCACGGCGGTCAGGCCGCCCACCACCAGCAGTGCGGCGGCCACGGCGCCGACCAGCAGCCGGCGGGAACGACGGGCGCGGTGCTCGTCGAGGCGCACCACTGGCGCCGACGGGGCGGCGGGCGTCGCCTCCTCCTCGGTCAGGGCCGCGAACAGCGCCTGACCCACCTCCGGCGGGGGGTCGACCCGGGCGTGGTCCTCGTCGGTCAGGGCCCTGAGGGCCCGGCGCAGGCGGTCGGCCTCGGCGGGACCGACCCCGAGCTCCTCGAGGTCGTGGTCAGGCCTCGACATCGTCGAATCCTCCCAACTGGCGTCGCATCTGTTCGAGTCCCCGCCGGATGTCGCTCTTCACGGTGCCGAGCGGGACGCCGGTCCGCTCGGCGATCTCGGCGTGGGTCAGGTCCTCGAAGAAGGCCAGCCGCACCATCTCGCGGGCCCGGTCGGAGAGCCCGGCCAGGGCCTCGGCCACGAGCATCCGCTCGCAGATGGCGGTGACGTCACGGGCCTCGACCGCCCGGTCGAAAGGGGCCACCCCACCGGCGCCCTCGTCCACGAGGATCGGCTGGCGGCCGTCGGCCCGCAGGATGTCGATCACCTTGAAGCGGGCGATGCCGAGGAGCCAGCCGCCGAGCGTGCCCGCCTCGGGGCGGTAGCGATCCCGGGACCGCCAGGCGGCCAGGAACACGTCCTGGGTGGCGTCGGCGGCCCGGGCCGGGTCGAGCGACCGGCGGCAGAACGAGTGCACCAGGGCACCGTGCTCCGCGTAGACCGCCTCGACCGCACCGGGCAGGCCGGCGGCGAAGCGGTGGGCCAGCGCCGACCCGCCGGCGCCGTCGGACGCCTCCACATCGGGGGCATCGGACATCACGAGCACGATAGGTCCTTCGTCCGGCGTGGCGACCGCGGATGCACCGGGACGGGTCGCGGTGGCGGGCACGGCCCCCGAAGGCCGTGCCCGCCACCTGTCCGC
>CAYTJS010000022.1:158-22621 GCA_964438115.1 uncultured Iamiaceae bacterium | reverse complement strand
CGCCACCACTGGCATCGCCGCCCTCACGCCACCCACACCTGGGTCAGGAGAGCCATAGTTCTGCCCCTGAAGTGAGAGGCGCCGAGCGCGTGAACCGCGGTAGCTTCATACCGTGGCGGACACCGCGGGGAGCGCCGCGTTTGACGGCGTTGCGATGGCCTTCGAGGCATCTATGCACACCGTTTATCGCAGGGCAAAGACAGGCCACAACGCGACCGTCTTCCCCCGAATGCTCTACGACCATGGAGGGTTGGAGACGGTCCGGAGGCTCTTGGCCGAACGGGGCGTCTCCGAAGGGTTCACGGCACTCTGGCAGGCGGGTCGACTGGATCTGACCATCGAGGCACAGGTCCCTTGGCCGCGTGCGCGCCGCGTTCCCAACGCTGTCACAGCTACGCGATACTCAGCATCGCAGTGATGGCCCGAGGCGGAAAGGTGGTGTGACATCGACGCGATCCAGTTGCTCCGTGACGCTGTCGTCGAGCTGAATTCTCAGGACGTTGATCGGCTCCTACGTGGATTGAGCCCGGAGGACCGTCGCCACGTCTTCAAGGCGGCGAAGAGCCGCCTTGACCCTGCTCGGGGCCGGTCGCCGATGGGCAACGCCCTCCGCGCTGCGATGCGGGGCCTCACCGACGATGACCTGCTGCACACGACCAGCCATCTCGTCGAGCAGCTGGCAGCGGAAGCGGCAGCCATGGGTAACCGCGACCAGATCGGCCCGATTGACGTGGGCTCGGTCATCGACCCCCTTGTGGCAGCGCACGGCGTCGCGGCGGTTCGCCTCTTCCTGTGCGGGATCGCTTCACGAGACGACGAGTTCGGGCATTGGTGCCGGGCTGCCGTCCTAAGCGACGACCGACTGCGCCTCCCCAGCTGGTCTGCCGTCGACACGCTCAGCATCTCGCTGGCGTGGATGGAGGAGCAGATGGCGAGCCTCCAGTCTGCCTACGACGTCGGTCGCACTGAGGGGCTGGAGGCGCTTCGAGAAGCGCTCCAAGCGGGCCACGACCCCGCCGGTGCCTTGACATCGCTCAATGCGCTTGCCGAGAGCTTCGCTGCCGTCCTGTCGGCGATGACCCATGCCGCCGCGGCCGATGCACCGGACCTCGACGTGGAGCCGTCCCTCGAGGGCCTGGCTCGCGCCCTTGCTGCGCTCCAGCAGATCCAGGCGGACCGAGCAGCTCATGGCCACGACGACGGCCTCTTGGCCAAGATAGAACTCCTCTCGGGGCTTGCTGGCCCCGAGCACTACGCAGAGCCAGTTGCGTCACTGGTGAGCCTGAGCCATGCCCTTCGCGACGGGTGGCCCCCCGCCGAGGAGGACGCGCGTCACGCCGAGGGCCTTGGGGCACTCTGCGACCTGATCGGCGCGGTGGAGGGGGGTGCCCCTGACATCGAGATCGATGCGCTCAGCGAGCGCCTGCGTGAGCTGCTCCCCGCCCCATTGGCCTCCCTTGCCCTGCCGGCTGCCCGAGGCAAGCTCCGCCTAGCTCTAGCCGAGGAAGCAGGCACCGAAGGCCTAGCTCCGCCTCCTCCAGATGCCGAGGAGGGAGCGTTTGAAGAGGAGGATCGGGGTGAAGAGGGAGGCGCAGCGCGCGACTCCGCGCCGGCAGATGCAGTGGCAACGGCGGACGTCGCTGGAGGCCAAGCCGGCGCAGAGCGCCCGGCGGCGAGCGACCTAACCGAGGCGCTAGCAACGGCGCTGGAGGCACAGAACGAAATCGCCAACGAGCAGCTCGCCCCCGCAAAGGTCACCGGCGAAGTCGCACTCGACGAGGGGCACGGATCCCGAGCAGCCGACGAGGCCAGTGACGCCCAAGCTGTGGATGTCGATGCTCTCCGTCGGCGCCTTCTGGGCGACCGCCGATTCGGCTTGGCCTACTGGCTGCAGCGTGCGCACGAAGGCGAGACGCCCCGGGCTGAGGCCCTCCGCTTGGTTGCCCTCGCAAGCGGGATCGTCCGCCCCACAGGTGAGTGCGCCGCCGCCTGCCAAGCCGGGTTCGAGCAGCTCAACCTCGATGACCTTGACGGCGACTCGAGCTTCCAGCTGCTTGTCTTGGCCGCTGCGGTTCGGGCTGCCCTCCGTGCCCCCTACAGCCGTGCCTCCGACGTGCTCCAGGAGCTGGGCATGGTGCTCGTGCGTGACGAGCGGGCGCTGGCCTTCATCCAGCAGCTGGCCATGGTCACCCGCTCAGGTCTCTTCGTCGGCGAGGACATCGCCTCGGTAGCCGAGGAAGAGGAGGTCCTCGAAGCAGAGCTGCAAGCGGTCACGCACCAGGCGGCAACAGCGCTCGAGAGCTGGCCGCACCGCACGATCAAGTACCACGCAGCGACGATTGTCTGGAAGCACTGGCTTGCTGAAGGCGGTGTTCTCAGCGACCTCCTGGCGGTGGTGGCCGATGATCGGCGGGCTGACCTCGACGCCGTCACGAAGCAAGCGATCGACCTGCGACACCCCGCCACCCAGTCAGACCTGATTGACTCCACCGACGCAGAGCTGCGCAAGGGGCCGAGGCCCGGCAAGATCACGGCGAAGGCGCGTGACCGCCTGCTGAGTGGCATCGACGAGGCGCTTGATGTGGTCAGCCAGTGGGTCGACGTGGTCCAGCGCCTTCACCGCCACGAGGCGAACCGCGCCGGGATGGTCAACCGGCAAATCGAAGACCTCCGGAGGCTGGCACGTGAGGCCGAGGGCCCGCTTCGGCAGCTGATCGAAGCGTGGGAGCAGGCCGACGACGAGGACATCCGCGCTGCAGGCGCTGTGGCTCGATGGCTCTTCCGGGAGGTGCTGGCGGCGGTCGGCACTGGTGCCGAGCCCCCTCGTGTCGAGCGGGGGCCGGACGAGGTGCTGGGTTGGGAGCTCTTGCTCGCTGACCAAGTCGGCGTCGTCGGGTTCCGGCCCACGCCGACGCACGAGGTCACGCCCGAGGTCGTGCAGGAGATTGAGCGCCAGAGAGCCGACTGGGCAGGTGCGTTGGAGCGTCGACTCGCACGGAAGGACTATGTCGGCGCGGACCAGATCGTCGCTGTCCTCGCTGAGCGGTCCCTCGGGCTCGACGCTGACGAGCTCGATGGGCTCATGAGGGCGATGGAGGAGCAGTTCTCAACCGACTCTCGTGCTGTTGAGCGACGCTTCCTTCGTGTCGAGGCGGCCCTCGCTCGCGCCCGTGCAGAGCGCTACCTCCCCGAGGTTGAGGCGCAGGTGGCCATCTCTGCGCTCAACGACCTGCACCCACTCGACCTCGATGCCCACCCGAGGCGAGACCTGCGCCGCATCGAGGCCGGCTTGGCCGACATCGAGGAAGCCATTGAGCAAGGCCGTCGGGCGGCGGTTGCCGAACGCGAGCGCAGGCTCGATGCGCTCGGCGCGCGCTCCGAGCCAGGCGCGACCGACCGCATCCGCCAGCAGATCGACGCTGGCGACCTGGCTGCGGCTGATGAGCTGCTCGAGCTGGCCGAGCTCGGCGAGCCGTTGCCCGACCCGCCGGTGGCGTCGTTGGCCCTTGAGGAGTTCTACCCGGACGCAGTCGAGGGCCTGGCAGGCATCCCGCTCGACCGGGAGGTGGTCAAGGCGTGCGAGGCGGGCGCAGCCATTGGTCCCCTCGACTTCAGCGTGCTCGCTGACGGCAGTCGGGATGCTGCGGTCGCCGCGCTTGAGGCCTGGGCCTTCTTCGACTCGGTCCTTGAGCAGGGCACCAACGTCCTCCGCAGCCTCCGCAGCCTCTTCCTGGTCCTTGGCATCGAGTTCTCGGACCATCGGGCACCCAAGGCTTCTGGCCAGGGCAGCGGGCGCCACTGGATCGAGCTCAGTGGCGTGCGGCGGTTGGGCAAGGCGATGGTGCCCGACATGGGCTCGCAGGCAGCCGGCGAGCTTCGAGTGCTGGTCACGATGGAACACGTTGCTACGGCCAGGCTGCTCGAGTGGGTGGAGCAGGATGCTTCTGGCAAGCCGGTGATCGTCCTGTTCCGAGGAGCGCTCTCCGTTGGCGACCGCCGCGACCTAGCCAAGGCCACGCACCGCAAGCCGCGGCCGCTCGTTGTCATCGACGAGCCGGTGTACCTCTACCTGCTCACGCATGGCCCGGAGTTGCGGTTGGGTGACTACGAGCGGACCATGCGCCTCACGCTACCCTTCGCCGGCCTCAACCCGTTCCGGCCGTTCTCGCTCGGTCAGGTCCCGCCCGAGATGTTTTACGGCCGAAAGCGCGAGCTAGATGCCGTCATGGATGGCAACGGCCCGTCGTTCGTCTACGGCGGCCGGCAGCTCGGTAAGTCTGCGCTGTTGCGGACGGCTGCGAGGCGGTTCTCAGAGGACTCCACTGACCGAGCTTCGGTGTACATCGACCTGAACTATGAGGGCGTTGGGACATTCCGGCGGGCGAGCGAGCTGTGGGACGTGCTCGCCGCCTCCCTCGCCGAGCAGGGCGTCTTCGAACCCATGCCCAAGCGAGCTGCGGACTCGTTCACTTGGGTGCAGGAGCAGCTCCTGAGCTGGCTCGGCGAGTCGCCACAGCGCAGGATGCTCTTGCTCCTCGATGAGTCCGATCGCTTCCTCGATGAGGATGCGCAGGGCGAGTTCTCGGTGACCCAGCGGCTGCGGGGCCTCATGGACGACACCGGCCGGCGCTTCAAGGTCGTGCTCGCCGGCCTGCACTTGGTGCAGCGCTTCGAGAGGATCCCGAACCAGCCCCTCGTCCACCTCGCCGCCCGCCCCATCGTGATCGGTCCACTGGATGCGCAGAGCGGCTATGAGCTGATCCAGCGCCCGCTGGATGCACTGGGCTACCGCTTCGATGACCCCGACCTGGTGACCCGCATCCTGGCCTACACCAACTTCCAGGCCAGCATCATCCAGCTGGTTGGCCACGCGCTCACTGATCACCTCAATCGGCGTCCTCTGACGCCGAGCAGCCCGCCGTACGTGGTGTCGGAGGCTGACCTGGACAAGGTGCTGGGCCAGCGCGACCTCCTCGACGAGATCAAGCGTCGGTTCGAGTGGACGATCAGCCTCGACGACCGGTACCTCGTCATCGCCTATGTCATGGCCCTCAACGCGAGGGAGAGCGGGAGCGGCCTTGGCCTCAGCGCCCGGGACCTACGCGAGCAGTGCGAGGAGGTCTGGCCGGCGGGCTTTTCCACGATCGCCCCCGACCAGATGCAGACCTACCTGACCGAGATGGTCGGGCTTGGCGTCCTGGCCCGGACAGGCAGCGACTTCCGACTGCGGAGCCCCCATGTCTTGTCGCTGCTCGGCGACGATGATGAGATCTTGGCGCACTTGGCGGGCGACTTCGTCTTGCCGGAGGAGTTCGACCTTGGTCGCTTCCGCCGCCCCTGGGGTGAGCAAGGTCGCCCATCGCCGACCACAGCAACCCAGGATGCTGAGCTGCTGGGCCCAGGGCCTCATGTGATCGTTGGCAGCAACGCGTGCGGCGCCGACATTTCCCTGGCCAGCATCAGCGAGGCAGCGGGAGGGGCGTCGTCGGCGCCCGTCGCCGCGAGCGTCGATGATCTGAGGGTGCTGATGGGCCAGCGTGACCTCAGGGGTCGACTTGCCGACCTGAGGGCGGTCGGCGAAGACGAGGTCAGTGCACTGCTCAGCGACCTGTTCGGAGGGAAGGCACGGAAGCGCTCGGTGACCGTGCTGCTCGGTCCCCGTCAGCTCAGTGCTTGGCAGGCTGGGCTCGACCATGAAGAGCTCTTGGCCAGCACGGTGTTCCTGGGGCGCTGGGATGACCTCGGACTCCTCACCTGGTGTCGGTCCCGTGATGTGCAGCTCACGGTCAGTGAGGCAGCCACGGTCGTCGACATCACGGGTGGCTGGCTCGCCGCCATCGAGCCGTGGCTCGACCTTCGCCGAGCTGGCAGCGGGGCGGAGGCGGCGGCTCGGGAAGTGATGGAAGGCTTTGCCGCAGAGGATGAGGGAGGAACCCTGCTCTCTGCGGCTGGGCTGGACCAAGGCTCCGTGCTCCGTGCGGCCTGGGAGCTCCTCGTCGAGTGGGGTGAGCTGACCCGCTCGGACTTCGCCGGTGAGCTGGCCGAGCTGTCCGATGACGCATCGGCGATCATCGACCAGCTCGAGCTGCTCCAGCTGGTGGTGGTGGCGACCACATCAGACGGTGAGGTCGAGCTCCGGCCGGAGCCGGCGATGGCCAGGTTCCTCACTGGCGCCTAGGTGAGTGGACGTAGACGCGCTCTGGGCGCTGCCTGGGCCCCGTCGGTTCCTCGACCGGATCCTGGAGGCCATCGACCGGCGATCGTCGCTGGTCGTCTATACGCCAGTTGTTCGCGGCCCGAGTGACCTTGCAGAGGCAGTCAAGGCGCGGAAGAGCCTTCGCCGTGGCCTTGAGCGCGTCGAGCTGACCGAGCTTGTTGATGGCCTTGGGACTGCGACCATCGCGGACCGGCTGGCTGCTGCGGTCGGCATCGAGCTCGAGGGCGATGGCCAGCCCTCGTCCCTCGCCGCACATCCAGAGCTTCAGGGCGTCAACTTCTGGGTGGATGGCCGCGGATCGGTGGAGGAGGAGGGCATCCGGGCCTGGCAGAGCTTCCTGAAGGCCTTCGCCAAGGGCGTGGGATCCCTAGAGTCAACAGATCGCACGGTCATCGTCTCGGTACTCGCGGGGATGGTGCAACCGGTCGACTCGCCGCTGAGCGACGCTTCGCTCTACGAGCTCGGCTGGATCGGGGTCGTTGACCCGCTTGACACGGCTATCGTCGTCCGTGACGCACTGCTGGCTTCCCAGCGCATCATCGACCCGACGGTCGAGCGGTCGATCATCGAGATCGCCCGCTTCGACCTAGAGCTGGCCGAGCGCCTGGCCCTGGAGTGGGATGGCGACCTTGCCAGCCTGATGGAGAAACTCCCAGACTTGGGCGAGCGGTCGATGCGTTCGCGTTCGCCCACTGACGGGCCGCGGGTCGCGGCCCTGACGCCAGATGAGATCGCGGCGTGGAGCGCCGGCCTCCTTGAGTCGTGGCAAGGCCGGCTAGCCATGCATGTCGGCTGTCACGGGGCGTCCGCTCGGGAGCACTGCGACCAGCAGATCTGGCGTGCGCAGGTCGGGATCCTCCTCGGGGAGATCCAGGAGTGGTGCGTCCGGTTGGCGAGATGGGCAAGCCAGATCGACGGTGTTCGTCAGCTCTACTGCGCTGAGAAGCTCATGGGCATGGAGGTCGCTGAGCTGTCCAGCGCCGTCGGCCCCCGTGTCCACCTACGGTACGAGCAGGTGCGCCGGCTATTGCAGTGGCTCAAGGACGCTCGCAACGACCTAGCGCACGTCAGGCCGCTGACCTTGGACCGACTCCGAGCAGGGCGGGATCTCATGGCTTCAGTCGACGAGCTCCTTGCCTGACCCGTCCACGCTGGCGGACGACAGCAACGCGGGGAGGGGTAGCGGACCACGACCCCGTCTTCGACCGTGGGCAGGAAGTGTGGCGCCGGAAGCGAGGCGCTGGCAGGTTCGGCACGCTTGCTCCGTACGTCCAATCGGAGTACTTGACCGACGGCGAGCTGACATTGACAGACTTCGAGGTGTCCGGCGCCTGCCTGCTCGATCAGGTGATATTGGTGATGGCACGGCGTACTGCGTCCATCGCCGTGGCCGGCGCAAGGGCGGTCCGATCGAGCAGCCGGTCTGCGGAGATGCTCCGCAGCAGATCGACGGCGAAGACGATGCCGGCCACCTCGATCCGCCAGGGGAAGGGGACCTCGTCGGGATCGCCGGCGATCTCGGGGGCGACGAGCACACGGCCCGAGAGCTCGTTGAAACGCCGGTTCGACACCACCAAGACGTGCCGCCGGCGCTCTTCGTTCAGGTCGGCGAGGTGGACGTTGCCGGCGTCGGTCATTCGAGGCCGTCGAAGGCGGCGTCGACCTCAGCCTCGCGGGCGGCCCGCGCCGTGCGCTCGTCGTCGGTCAGGGAGCGCCGAAACGAGGCCGCAGCCTCGGCCTGCGCCCAGAACTGGTCGGCCTCGAGCGCGTCGAGCGCCTTGATGATCGTGTCCTCGTAGGTGTCGCCGCCGAGGGCACGGATGCGATCGCGGGTTTCGATGCTCAGCTTGATCGTCGTCGACGCCATATACCGTGAGTATACCCGGCGTTCGGACGAGGATTCGGTGAGGGCTGGCAGCTGGCCACGAGGTCGCTGCCGCTCGGGCCTACGCCAGTCGTCGGCCCGTACGATCAGCGCCGGCAGGAAGGAGCGGGAATGGTGCCGCCGACGCGGCTGTTGGTGATCGGCCTCGACGGGGTCGAGCGCAGCTACCTCGACGTCCTGGCGGCCGAGGGGGAGTTGCCCAACCTGACCCGACTGCGGGACCGCAGCCTCACCTGCCTGCTGGACAACCCCCCGGAGCGGCGGACCGGTCTCGAGTGGGAGCACCTGACGGCCGCCCTCCCGGCTGACCGGGCGCTGCGGGGCTCGCAGGTGGCGTTCGACCCGGCCACCTACGGCGTGCGGGTCACCACCTCGCCGGCCGAGCCGTTCGTCGAGCGCCTCGGCCCCCGGACGGTGGTGCTCGACCTGCCCTACTGCGACCTGGAGCGGGCGCCGAGCGTCGAAGGGATCGTGGCCTGGGGCTCCCACGACCCCGGCGCCCCCCGCCGCTCACGGCCGCCCGGCCTGGCCGACGCCCTCGGGCCCTACCCCTCGCCGGGCGCCATCTACGAGATCCCCTGGCAGTCGCCCGAGCGCTGCCGGGCCATGGGCGAGGCCCTGGTCGCCGGCCTCGACGCCCGGGCCGACGCCGCCGTGCGCCTGATGACCGAACTGACCCCCGACTGGGAGGTCTTCGTGGTCGTCACCGGCGAGCTCCACAGCGGCAGCGAGGCCCTCTGGCACGGGATCGACCCCGACCACCCGTTGCACGACCACCCCTCTGCGCCGGCGGCCGGCGCCGCCCTGCGCGACGCCCACCGGGCCCTGGACCGTTTCGTCGGGCGTCTGATCGATGCCGCCGGCGACGACACGACCGTGGTCATCTTCAGCCCCGGCGGCATGGGCATCAACGCCGCCGACATCCCGACGATGGTCCTGCTCCCCGAGTTGCTGCACCGCTGGCGCTTCGATGCCCCCCGTCTGCGGGTGCGGCCCGAGTGGAGCGCTCATCCCGACCAGGTCCCGGTCCTGGGCGAGGACGAGACCTGGGAGGGCGCCCTGCTGGCGCTCCTCCCCGACCCGGGACAGGGGCGGCTCCGCCGGCTGGCCGGCCGGCTCCCCGGCCCGGTGCGCGACCGGCTGCGTGGCGCCCATCGACGCCTGGGTACCGGGTCGGCCACCTCCGCCGACGCCGGGTCGATGACCTGGATGCCTGCCGCCCGGCACGGCGACGAGTGGCCGCTGATGGACGCGTTCGCCCTCCCGTCCTTCTACCAGGGCCGGATCCGGGTCAACCTCCAGGGCCGCGAACGCGACGGCCGGGTGCCCGTCGACCGGCTGGGCGGCGTGCTCGACGAGGTCGACGACCTCCTTGCTGCCTGCCGGGACCCCCGCACCGGCGCGCCGCTGGTCGCCCGCACCGAGCGCCCGCCGGTGGCCGACCCGACCGTGGTGCCGCCGGACCACGCCGACCTGGTCATCTACTGGCAGGGGTCGGCGCTCGCTCTCGAGCACCCCGACCTCGGGCTGGTCGGTCCCGTGCCCTACCGGCGCACCGGCGGCCACACCAGGCCCCTGGGCTTCTGCCATCTCGCCGGGCCCGGCATCGAGCCCGGCGTCGGCGAGCGGCGCCCGGTCGGCGACGTGATCGCCACGATCACCGCCCTCGCCGGCGGAGCGGTCGAAGGCGGCGAGCCGCTGCTGGCGGTTCCCGGCATCGGCTGACCACCGAACGGGCCGCCTGGGAGGGTCACCGCCCCGGCCCCTCGGTGCGCTCGAGGTGGTCCGACCCCGTCGACGGGCGACTGCGGTCGAGGAGGAGGTCAGGCGACAACGTACCGGCTCAGGCCGCCGGGCCGAGCTCGCCGAGGCCGGCGAAGCGGTCGTCGTCACGGGCGAGGGCCCGCAGGCGGGACCGGACCCGGGAGCGGGCCTGGCGGACCGCCTCGGGGCTCATGTCCATGAGCGATGCCACCGTGGTGGCCGGCGACGGGTCGCCCAGGACCTCCTGGATCCCCACCTCGAGCAGCACCACCCGGTCCCGCTCGGAGGCGACCAGGTGCAGGGCGCGGCGGAACAGGGCGACCAGCTCGTCGCGGTCGGCCAGGTCGTCGAGGACGACCAGCACGTCACGATCGTCGTCGCCCACCTCGACCACGTGGCTGGTGGCCGGGTGCACGAGATCGCCGTCGAACTCGTCGGCGTACTGGCCCACCCAGGCCGAGGCCAGCTGCCGCAGCCGGTGATGGGCCCAGTTCCAGGGCAGCGCCCCGCCCTCGGGGTCCCAGCCCCCGGCGCAGTCGCGCAGCACGAACCAGGCGTCGAGCACCAGCCCCTCGAGGTCGTCGTGGTCGGGCACGCGGGCGTCCAGGGCCCCGAGGTGGCGACGCATGACGGCGCCCAGCGCCGGCCGGAACTCGGCGTGCAGGTCGAAGATGGCCCCGTTGTCGCCGCCGGCCAGGCGGGCCATCAGGTCGTTCAGGCGGGCACGCTGGTCCCGGTTCATCGCTGGCTCCTGTGTCGGGTCCCGAGGAGAGGCGGGACCGAACCTCGTGGGACCCAGCTTGAGGAGAGGGTGCGACAAGTTTCAGTGGGGTGATTCGTCCTCGGTCGCTCCGCCGCCCCGGCGCTGCTCCTCGAGCGCGGCGTTGGCCTCGGCCACGAACTCGCCGATCCACTGATCGAGCGCCACGGGGTCGTCCAGGGGCGGCCGCCCGAACAGGAGCGGTCGGCGGCGGGGCCGGTCGTCGGCGGGTGGGCGAGGGTCGTCGCTGCTCGGGGTCATGGCCCTCCTCATCGCTTCCGGCGTTCGCACCGCGCCGTCAGGCCGGTTGCGGGACCGTCATCGGGCCGGGTCCCTCGGGTCGCTCGGGATGAGACACCGGAGTGGTACCGACCGCCCGTGACACCGACCGGCGGTGCTCCGCGGCGGGTCACCGGCGGTCCTACGATCCGGACCGTGGTGGACCGCCTCGAGCGCCTCACCGACCTCATCGCCCTGCTCCTGCACACGCACGAACCCCTGACCCTCGAGCAGATCCGGGACCGCATGAGCCAGGGCTCGACCGGCTACGAGCGGGGCGAGAGCGGCCGCCGTGCCTTCGAGCGCGACAAGGCGACGCTGCGTGACGAGGGCATCGAGATCACCGTCGAGTACCCCGAGGGCGAGGGTGGGGCCGCCGCCTACCGGATCCGGGCCGAGGACTACGAACTGACCGACCTCGACCTCACCGACGAGGAGCAGGTCGCCCTCAACCTGGCCCTGTCGGCGGTGCGCCTCGAGGGCACGACCTGGACCCGCCGGGCGGGGTGGAAGCTCGGCGACCCCGAGGTCGAGCCGGTCCGGGTGCCCTTCGCCGCCCTCCCCGGCGTCGACCTGCTGCCCGACCTCGCCGACGCCGTCGGGGCCGGCGCCCGGGTCGCCTTCACCTACCGGGGTGAGCCCAAGCAGCTCGACCTGTGGGCCCTGTTGCAGCGCGAGGGGTTCTGGTACGTGAGCGGCCAGTACCCCGATTCGGCCGATCACCGCTTCTTCCGGGTCGACCGCATCGAGCCGAACACGCTGACGACGGTAGGCGACCGCGGCGCCGACCCGCCCGACGGCTATGACCCGGCCTCCCTCCTCCCGTCGGACCCCAAGCTCATCGGCACCGGCGCGCCGGTCACGGCGTCGGTCGCCGTCGACCCGGCCCACGCCCCCCGGGTCGCCGCCGAGCTGGGCCACCCCCAGCCCCTCGGCACCACGGCCGACGGGTGGCCGATCCTGCCGGTCCCGGTCATCAACCGTCCGGCCTTCCGGTCCTGGCTGCTCGGGTTCTTGGGCCATGCCCGCATCGAGGCGCCGGCCGACCTGCGCGCCGAGGTCGTCGCCTGGCTCGAGGGCCTGGCGGGGGCGGGCGCGTGAGGCCTGCCATCGGCGAGCGGCTCCACCGGCTGCTGGCCATGCTCGCCTACCTGGCCGAGGTCGGCTGGGCCGACTACGACGAGCTGGCCGAGCGTTTCGACCTCCCGGTCGAGCGGCTCCGTAGCGAGCTCATGCTGGCGGCGATGTGTGGTGTCCCGCCCTACGACGGGGCCTCGCTCATCGAGTTGATCCTCACCGACCACGGCGTGAGCGCCGTCGTCCCCGGCTACCTGCACCGGCCCCCGCGCCTCGACCGTCGGGAGGGCTTCGCCGTGCTGGCCGCCGGCGAGGCGCTCCGCTCGGCGGGCGGCGACGGCATCCCCGACGGGGCGCTGCACCGTGCCCTCGACAAGCTGGGCGCCGCCCTGGGCATGGACCACGAGGACGTGCGCATCGACGTCGACCACCCGCCGTGGCTCGACGAGGTCAGGCGGGCCGTCGACGAGCGCCGGGTCCTGGCCCTCCGCTACTACACGGCGTGGCGGGACGAGGTCGGCGACCGCCTCGTCGACCCACTGCTGGTCCACTTGACCGACGGCCGCTGGTACCTCGAGGCCTGCGACCACGGCAATGACGAGGTCCGCAAGTTCCGCCTCGACCGCATCGAGGAGGCCCGGGTGCTCGAGGAGACCTTCGTCCCCGGCGACCTGCCGGACGAGGTGTCCAACTACGTGCCCGGGCTGGCGGCCCGCACCGTCCGGCTCTGGCTCCCCGCGGATGCCCGGTGGGTGCTCGAGACCTACCCCGTGACCGACGTGGTGGAGCACCCGGACGGCACCACCGAGGCGCAGTTCAGCGTGGTGGGGACGGCGTGGCTGGAGCGCCTCCTGCTCCGGGTGGGGCCGGGAGCCGAGGTGCTCGAGCCCGCCGAACTGGCCGACCTCGGGCGGGACGCCGCCACCCGGTTGCTGGCCCTCTACCGCTGAGGTCGCCACCACCGGAATGACACCGGTGAAACCTGTCACACCCTCGAACCACGATGGCTCCAGCTTCCCCGAGCAAGGAGTTCCGTCATGACCACCACCCTCACCACCACCCCCCGGACCCGCGGCATGGCCGGCCGGGCCCTGCACCTCGTCGACCTCGAGAACCTTGCCGGCGACCCCGACGCCGGTCCCGCCCGGGTGGACGCCACCATCGACGCCTACCTCGCCGGAGCGGTGGTAGGTAACGCCGACCTGGTGGCGGTGGCCGTCAACCATCGCATCTACCGGCGGTCCTGCTTCTCGCTGGACCGTGGCTGGGAGATCAAGCTGGCCAGCGGCCCCGACGCCGGTGACCTCGCGCTCCTCGACGCCGCCCCGGTCGACTGGGTCGTCGCCCGCTTCGACCGCCTCGTGGTGGGCAGCGGCGACGGCATCTTCGTCGACCTCGTCAAGGCGGTCCGCCGCCGCTCCGTCCCGGCCTGGGTCGTCGCCCGCGACGACTCCCTGTCGGGCCGGCTGGCGGCGGCCGCGTCCCGGGTCGTCCGGCTCGGGGGGACGACCGGCGACGAGACCTTCGCTCTGGCCGCCTGAGGCCGGCACTGGTCCGGCGACCCGGTGGCTCGGGCTCGTCCTCACTGCCAGGCCCCACGGGGAACGGACCGTGCTCAGGGGCCTCCGGCGACCCGGGCGGCGGGGTCCTGGCGGTAGAAGCCCTGCATCACTCCGTAGAGGTCCTGGTGCTGGTCGGCGAGCTCGACGGGACGGTCGAAGAACACCTCGGTGGCCACGGCGAAGAACTCACCGGGGTTCGTGCCCCCGTAGGGGTCGAGGAGCGGTCCGGCGGTGCCGGCCCGCAACCGCTCGTAGGCGCTGGTGCACACCGCCATCCACCGGTCGAGCGTGGCTTGGTCGGGCAGGGGCGGGGTGCCGTCGATGGTCCCGGTGAGCATTTCGACCTTGTGGGCGAACTCGTGGAACACGACGTTGTGGCCCCGCTCCGGATGGCGGGTGTGGCGGGCCACGGCGTCCCAGGCGACCAGCACCGGTCCCCGCCGGTCGTGCGCCTGACCGATGATCGGCATCGGCGCGTCGGTGACCACGCCCCGGGCCGGCCCGGCCCGCTCGCCCCGGGTGTAGCTGGTCGTGGGCCCCACGACGATGGCCCGCACCTCGCGGTAGGCGTCCACGCCCAGCCCCAGCACGAGCAGCGCCGCCTGGGCGGCGATGGTCACCCGTATCTCCTCGGTCAGGGCGAAGCCGCGGGTCGCCTCCCAGCGTTTGCGGGCCAGGAGCCAACCGATGTCGGCGCCCAGTTGCCCCCGCTCGTCCGCGGTGAGGGCGTTGAAGTGCACCAGTCGGTCGGCGGTCACGTCCTCCCAGCCGGGGGGCGGGTCGAGGCTCCGTCGCCAGGGCACCGGCACGGTTGTAGCCCGTCGTTGCGCACGACCGCAGTCGGGACGGGTCCTTCGACCCTCCGCCCCGGCAGGTGGACGGGTGGAGACTGGGTGCATGGGAGTGCACCTGTCCGACGGGGTCCGGCGCGTGCTGGACCGGCCCAACATCGCCCACTTGGCCACCCTGCAGGCCGACGGGGCGCCCAAGTGCGACCCGGTGTGGATCGGCCGTGACGGTGACCGGGTCCTGGTGGCCACCCACGGCGACAGCATCAAGGCCCGCAACTCGGCGCACGATCCCCGGGTGGCGCTCTCGGTCGTCGACCGGGCCAACCCCTACGAAGAGGTCCAGGTCCGGGGCACGGTGATCGACCACGCCCCCGATCTCGAGCTGGTGGTCATCGACGCCCTGGCCCGCAAGTACACGGGGGAGCCCTTCCCGTGGCGGGACGGTCACGGTCGCGTCGCCCTGGTGATCGAGGTCACCCAGGCCCGCCACTTCGTCCTCCCCTTCACCGACCCAGCCCTCGACTGAACTGGAACGGCGCGGCGAGGTCGGCGGTGTCTCCCGGGTGCCGGCTCACTCCTGGGTGATGCCGGCCCGACGAGCTGGTGTCGGCGCCGCCCGAGTCAGGTCACCCGTAGGGTGACGTTGCCGAATCCCCCGTTGAAGCCGTCGACGGCGATCCGGTACGTGACGCCGGCCTGGGCCCGGAAGGTGACCCTGCTGGTGAGCGTCCCCGGGGCGTCGTCGTTGCTGGCCACGCGGTTGAGGGCGTTCACGCGCGTCCCTCGATACACGCCGAGGAGGGTGTCGTAACTGCTGCCGGCCGTGCTGATGGTCACCATCCTCGTGACCGTCGGACGCCACGTCCACCACGCCGACGCCCCGCCGGGGTTGTTGGCGGCGTGATTGGGCTCACCGGCTTCCCTGGCGGCCGTGAAGGTCCGGCCAGTCACCCGGCCACCGGCAGCGGGGATCGGGCGGGCCTGCGTGAAGCGATCGTTGGGCAGGCTGAACGCTCGCACGCGTGTGTAGACGCCGGGAGCCGTGCCGCAGTTCGTTCGTCCGAAGCTCACGATCCCCACCTGGATCCACGATCCCGGCTGGCCGGTGAAGAGCGGTCCGCCACTGTCCCCGTTGCACGATCCCACTGCTGGTTGGCCGGCGCAGACGTTGACCGAATTGGTGAACCGGAAGGTCGGCCCCGGGTAGGCCGATTCACACACGGAGCGACCCTCGACTATCTGTACCGCCTTGCGTTGATCAACGGGGAAGACGCTGCTGGTGGGGTGGATGCGCCCCCAACCCGCCACCACCGTCGTCCGGCCGACGCCGTCCAACGCACTCTGGGCGGGCAGCACGGGACGAATCGTCGGTCCGTTCACCGAACCAGAGAGGTCCAGCGCCGCGAGGTCGTTGGCGAAACTCGACGGGTTCCAGGACGGATGCACATGGATACGGCTGACCCGGATCCGCTGGCCGCCGGAATCAAGGCGGTTCGTCCCTACCAGGACGTCGATGGTGTCGGGATCGACGACGTTGGTCGTACCGGCATCGGTCACACAATGAGCGGCGGTGAGCACCCGCCGGGGGCCAATGAGCGAGCCGCCACAGAACTGGGCGTTGAAATTGTTGCTGTCCGAACTGTTCAACAGGGCCACTACGAATCGGAACTCGTTCGGGCCCGCCACAGTGCCGCCAACGATCTCGCCGCCGCCATCCTGTTCCTGCGGCTGCGCGCTCGATGGTGTCACCGATAGCCACAGGATGAGGATTCCGACGAACGCAAACAACTTGATGAACCAGCTGCCGCTGAACATGAATAGTTCCCCCCGCTCAGTTCGCCCTGAGTGCATCGGAACCTAAGGCACTCCGGCCCGGCCGTCAACAGGCGCAGGAGTCAGTCCGTAGGTCTGGTGGATGAACCTCGGAACAAGGTCCCCGAGAGGTACTGCTGGCTACACACGCACGAAACGGTCACCAGCCCAGCGGAACCGCAGGCTGGTCGCGAGCGATGGGCAGCAATGGGCGTCACTGGGCCGATAGTGCAGGACCCGGACGTGGACGACTTGGTCCCGGATGAACGTGCTCCCGAGGACGACACCGAACTGGGCCCATGACGGCGGGATGTTGCGGCTGATCGGCAGTCGGCCCATCAGTGTGCCGTTCGAGCGATAGGCCAAGACATGGTCGTAGACGTAGCTGGAATGCGTACTGAACACACATCGCATCACGATCAGGCCATCTCGGGCGCCGCGGTGGTTGATCTCGCCGATCCTGGTTGCCTTCGGACCGGAGTCGTACTCCCCGTACCCGATGATCCACGCGGCCGGCCCGTCGTCCGGGTAGACCCGACTGAGCGGATGCACTCCGTTGTGGAGGCGAGCCCGCCGGAGCCCGCAGAGGTTCGGCACCATGACCGAGGTCAGGCGTCGGTGGGTCATCGGACCTGTCACGGCTTCACCGACCGGGCGGGGCCCGGCCGTGGATGCCCCGCTCGCGGCCGGCTCGACGCCAAGCAACCCGACGAGTAGGACACCCATGACCACGAACGCCTTGGCCCTGCTCCGGCCGTTCCCAGCGATCGTCTTCGTCATTCTCCGCCTCTCCCGTCGCCTGATACCGACAATTCTCCCTGCCTGCCCTGACGATGTCCAGTGCGGTAGTGCTCCTTGAATCGGCGGCAGCCGCGCCGTATGTTGCTCGTCCGAGCGGGAGGTGGGTGATGGTGCGATCTTGGCGTCGGCTGATGACGACTTTGGCGTTCTTGGTGCTGTTGGCGGCAGCTGGTCCTGGTGACGCGGCCCAGGCGTCAGGTTCGGACGGGCCCAGCCCACTCGCGTCGGAGACCATCGAACCACGACGCAACTACGACTTCCTGATCGGTCGGACCTACGTCTCGGGGACGTCTCCGGCGCCCAGCCTGCAGTACCGGGGCGGCACCGTCCTCGTCGACTCAGCCGACCTCTGGATGACGGTGTTCAAGACGCCGGCCCGGCGCTACGTCCTGGTCACCGAGCGCCTCGCTCGTCGGACAGCGTCGGGCCAGGCGGTGTGGCGGATCCTCGACACCGCTACCGGCGCGACGGTCGAGGGACCGAACGGCTACTGGGCCCCGCCGAGTTGGTGCCGTCGTGGCGGATCGGACCTTCCTCGTGTCGTTGGCGTCGCCCGAGGCCGCGATCCGTACTACAACCCTGCCGTGCAGATCTGGCGATTCACTTCACCGGGCGGACGCCTCTTGGTCGGCAACCGCGCCGGGGTCACCTGCTTCACCGGGAACCCGGACTGATGGCCACCGCAGGCGGCGTCGGCCGGGCCTGCTCGGTCTGCTCTCGGCCGCTGGCTGTCTCCGACGCCTTCTGTGGCCAGTGCGGCACCCCTGCCGCACAATCGGCGCTGCCGCCGCCACCCGCGCCCGGTGCGGGTCCCACGCCGGCGAGCGGCTCCCCGCTCGTGGTCGACCTCGGCCCAGACCCCTCAGCCACGATCACGAGGCCTCCGCCGCCCGGCGGCGGTGCTCCCCCCGGCGCCGAGTACGTTGCGGCGACCCCGGCAGGCCGATCAGGGTCCCAGGTGCTGAAGATCCTCTTGATCGGGGTCGTGGCGCTCGCCGTTGCCGCCCTTGGCTTCTGGCTGGCCACCACCTTGCTCGGCTCCGACAACGAGAGTGCACCAGAGGAGGCCGAGGCGACCTCCGAGGACGCCGAGATCATCGTGCCCGAGACCCCGGTCCGGGTGGCCATCGACGACGGCACCGAGGAGCTCGAGCGGGTGCATCCGCTCGAGCTGCAACGCCGGTCATCGGGGACGATCGTGGTCACCTCGACCGATGCCTTCGACCCGCAGATCGCCTTGGTGAACGCCGACGGCGACGAGGTGCCGTTGGAGGGCGTGGCCGTGGGTGACCACGGTGGCGCCGTGGCCCTGCGGGCGCCCCGGGCCGGTAGCTACGAGCTGGTGGTCGGTGGCTTCAGCGAGGGTCAGGCGGGCTACCGAGTGGAATACCTGCCCCAGGCCGATTTCGTCGCCTTCTCCGACCTGACGGTGGGTGACTGCGTGAACCGGCTCTCGGGGGAGCGTTGGATGGACGCCAGCGGGTTCTTCATCGTCCCGTGCGGGCAGCCGCACGAGGGCCAGGTTCTGGAGCGGCTGCCCAGCGCCCGGGTCGAGGGTCAGGGCGCCCAGGAGCGGTGCGACATCGCGCGCCACCGACGGATTCGCCTCGGCGGGTACGTGAACTGGACCGCTTACTGGGGCGACGGCGTCACCTGCATCATCCGCAATCGGACGAGCGCCCTGCTCACCGGGCCGATCGTCGACATCTGAGCATCGCCGTCAGTCGACGGTGACGACGCCTTCACGGACGAGGCGCCGGACGAGGACGATGACCTCGTCCAAGTCCAGCGGATCGACCAGGTCCCGGAGACGGACCGGCCCCCGGGCGAGGACCCGATCCAGCGCTGAGGCCACCTTCGCGGGGAAGGCGATGTCGCTCCCGTAGCAGGACAGGACGACCGTCTCGCCCCGATCGAACACCTCGTACAGCAGCGGACGTCGCCGGGTCACGACGGTGTCGGGTGCCAGGTGCTCGGCGGCGGCCAGCTGCCCGAAGTGCCCCGACAGCAGGGGCTGGCGGCTGGCCACGAGATCGGTCCGCAGCTTCTCCAGCCCCGCGCCGAGGGCATCCGGGGTGAAGCCGCTCTCGATCGTGGCCAGGACGTCGGCCACGGCCTGCTCCTGGTCGTCGGCATCGGCCCACCATCGTGGCGGCAGCGATGACCGCCACTCAGGGTGCTCCTCGGCGAGGCTGTCGAGTGCCGCCTGCACCACGTCGATCGTCCTCGTCCAGTGGATCCCGAGAGTGATGTGGAGCGAGGGCTGGTCGGTCGCCGCCGCGTGGTGGACCAACCCCCGCGGCAGGTAGCAGCTATCACCCTGGTGGAGGGTGAACCGGTCGCTGGGGTCACCGACCGCGTCCCGCTCCCGGTCGAAGGTGCGCGTGGCGGGGATCGAGCCCGAGCCCTCGTAGATCGTCCAGTCCTTGGCTCCGACCGCTTGGAGGACGACCACGTCGTGGGTGTCGTGATGCGGGGCGAACGCGGCCGCGCCCGGGGGTGACAGGTACACGTTCGTCTGTGCCCGGCAGCTCAGTTCGGCCTCGATCCCGCGGACCAGGCTGCCCAACGTCGGGAGGCGGTACTGGGCCTGGGGCAGGACGATCGAATGGCCCGTCTCGTAGAGCCGTCCGAGGGCTGCGGTGTCGATGAGGCCTGAGCCATAGAGGTACTCCGCCTGATCGACCGGACCCTCGTGGAGGACCTGCACCTCATCCCTGCGGGGGTTGGACTCGAAGATGAACCGCTCGACGGTCTCCAAGTCGAGCAGCTCGCTGAAACGATCGGGGGTGTCTCGGGCCATGACGGCCAGACGCCGGTCCCGGTACTCGTCGAAGAAGGAGTCGACGCCGAGGGGGTCGAGGAGCTCGCCGAGGAGCGGCCAATCGGCCCCCACGTCAGGAGCGATAGCCGACGGGATCGGCGACGCGGGTCACGTCGGCGTCGCCCTTGGCGTCGGCGGTAACCGTGACATCGCCGTCACCCACGGGGTCGGCGAACACCGTGATGTCGGAGTCCGTCCCTCCGCCGATGGGATCGAAGGGGTCCGAGTCCGTCCCACTGCCGACCGGGTCGGCGAACCGGGTGATGTCCGAGTCCGTGGGGGGATCACCGATGCGGGTCACATCGCTGTCGCCCTTGACATCCGCCTGCCGGTTGACGTCGGCGTCTGATCCAGCCGAGCCGGCGCCGGTGTAGGCCGGCCTCCGCAAGGTCGCGCCGGCGACGTCGGGCGTCGATCCGGTGGTGGTCGTCGTGGCGGTCTCGGACTCGTTGCCGCAGGCGGCGGCGATACCGCCGAACGCGATGGCGGCGCCGAATCCACCAAGGCGGCGGAGGGCGTCACGACGGGTTGTGACGATGGACTCATCGGTCAACTGCTCGGGACGATCCTCGGAGACACCCACCGTCGCCACCCTCCTGATGCTGCCAATACGGCCAGATCGGCCGACGCCGGAGCGGAGCATAGATCAATGGCAGGATCTCGTCGGGTGGCGGCACACCTCTCGAGTGACGGGAGAATGCTCGACCGTTCGCGGCGAGGATTGGTCTCCGTTCGACCTCGGGCGGGATCGCGGTTAGGTTCGGATCGCGGAGCAGGGATAGCCGACTGGGGAGGCGATCCGATGGGCTGGTTGGACGGGCAGACGCGAGCTGGTGGCGCGGAATCGGCGACCGGTGTCGCCGCGTGTGCCTCGTGTCAGGAGCCGATGGCGGCGAATGCTCGGTTCTGTGTGGCGTGTGGTGCCAAACGCCGGGTGGGCGGGCCGGCCGATGGCGAGGAGGTCTCGCCCGGCGGGATCATCGTCGTGTCGACCGGTGGCTCGAATCCGGTCAGCCACGCCCTCACCGACCCGACCGAGGAGGTCGTCGTCATCGACGACGAGGGTCGGGCGGCACTCGAGGTCCGTCCCGCCGGGGAGCCGCTGGTCGTCGACCTGACCGAGGAGACCGCCGGCGACCCGGCGCCGTCGTCGCCGCCGTCGGTGTTCACACCCCCGGCGCAGCCCGAGGTCGAGGCACAACGAACCAAGCGGGCCCCGACCGGCCTCCTGAGTCCGGCAGCCCTCATGGGTGTCGGGGTCGTGGTGGTGCTGGCCGTCGTGGCTGCCGTGGTCCTCCTGTGGCCCGACGGGGGGCCAGGGGTCGATGTGAACGCCGAGCTGGTGGCAGGTGCCGATACCGCCGAGGAGTCGTTGACGACGTTCTCGCAGGCCGAGTTGTTGGAGGACCTGTCGGCCGCCGCGGTGCAGGCCGAGACGGCGGCGGCCACCTACGACGCTCGAGTCGAGACCCTGGCCGAGGTGGGTGACGAAGAGGTCCGGGCCGCGGCGGTCGACCTGCTCGCCGCCGAGCAGGCGTTGGTGGCCGCCTACGGCGCCACCTTTGCGGAGTACACGACCAGAGACCTCCGCCGGTGGGATCGGCGCCAAGAGGTGCTGGAGCGAAGGCTGGACCAGGTGGAGGAAGCACAGGCCGCCCTCGTCTCCCTGCAGCAGGACGACCTGACCGCCCGCATCGACGTCGATCGCCTGGCGGACCAGCTCACGACTCTGGATCGCCTGCTCGACGACAAGCTCGAGACCTTCCAGGAGTGGGTACAGGAGCGCAACGCTGCGCTCGGCTCGCAGGCTGCGGCCAGCTTCGGGCTCCAGGGATACGCCGCCCCCATGCGGGGCCTCATCGACCAGTACGAGGGTCTGCGTGAAGAACTCGGCGACTGGACCGCTGAGCTCGACCGTCGGATCGTCTTCGTGTCGGAGGCGCTGACGGTGCTGAGCAATGCCACGACCGCTCGGCGCTCGATCGGCAACGAGATGCGGACGCTCCAACCGCCGCCGGCGCTGGCCGCGGCCCACGCCAGCATCGTGGGGATCCTCGACGAGGCCGCCAGCGCGCTCGAGTCGGCCTACGAGGGGATCATCGTCTATGTCAACGACCCCTTCTACGCCTACACCGACGTCCGTCAGACTCCGGGGTGGACCACGTTCCAGGTCGCCTCGGATCGCATCTCGGCCTCCCTTGACAGCGCGATCACCACCTGGGAGTCCGCTCGGGCAGCGGAGCAGCAGCGCATCAACGCATCGCTCGTCCCCGATCGGCCGGAACTCTGAGCACTGAGGCGGGAACCAGGTGACGGCCACGGGCGACGACGAGCCGCTCGTCATCGCCTGGGACGACCTGGGCGAGGAACCGACGCCGCTGGTGGTCGACCTCTCCGAGGAGGTTGACCCGTCGACGGTCCCGCAAGCCTCGTCGACCACTGCCGCCGAGACGGGGACCGTCGACCAAGCGGACTTCGAGCTGCCGCCTCTGCCGCCTCCTCCCGAGGCATTGGTCGTCGACACCGGGTCGGCTCCGGGTCTGGGGGACGAGTTGCCCCCGGTTACGTCTCCACCGGTCGTCGAGGCCCCCGTGGTCGCTGACGAGCCCTTGCCGGAGCGTCCGATCACCTCAGAGCTGCCTGCCCTCCCCCTGCCACCGCCGCCGCCGGAGTCGGCTCTGCCACCGCCGC
>CAYTJS010000021.1:11689-22721 GCA_964438115.1 uncultured Iamiaceae bacterium | reverse complement strand
GGGCGGGCCCTGCTCGTCGGCGAGATCGTCGACGGCTCGGGTCGGCGCTTCGACCTGCACCTGAAGGGCTCGGGTCCCACCCCCTTCGCCCGGGGCGGTGACGGCCGGGCCGCCCTCGGGCCGATGCTGCGGGAGTACCTGGTCAGCGAGGCCATGGCCGCCCTGGGCATCCCCACCACCCGGGCCCTGGCCGTGGTCACGACCGGTGACGTGGTCCACCGTGACGTCCCCGAGCCCGGCGCCGTGCTGGCCCGGGTCGCCGCCAGCCATCTGCGGGTCGGCACCTTCGAGTACGCGGCCAGCCAGGGCGGGCCCGAGCTGGTGCGGCGTCTGGTCGACCACGCCATCGCCCGCCACCACCCCGAGGCCGCCGAGGCCGACAACCCCGCCCTCGCCCTGCTCGACGCCGTCATCGGCGCCCAGGCCGCCCTGGTCGCCCGGTGGATGCTCGTGGGCTTCGTCCATGGGGTCATGAACACCGACAACACGACCATCTCGGGCGAGACCATCGACTACGGGCCCTGCGCCTTCCTCGACGCCTACGACCCGTCGGCCGTTTTCAGCTCGATCGACCACGGCGGCCGCTACGCCTACGGCCGCCAGCCCGTCATCGCCCACTGGAACCTGGCCCGCTTCGCCGAGACCCTCCTCGCCGTCATCGCCGACGACGTCGACGATGCCGTGGCCCTGGCCACCGAGGCCCTGGGCACCTACCCCGACCGCTTCGGCGCCCACCTCCTCGACGGCTACCGGGCCAAGCTCGGGCTGGCCACGGCGACCGAGGACGACCAGCCGCTGATCGAGGACCTGCTGGGGCTGCTGGCGGCCCAGGCCGTCGACTTCACGTCGTGCTTCCGGGCGCTGGCGGCGGGGCCCGTCGACGGGCCCGACGCGGCGCGGTCGCGGTTCGCCGAGCCCGAGGCCTTCGACGCCTGGGCCGCCCGCTGGACCGACCGCCTGGCCGCCGAGGGTCGCCCCGCCGCCGAGGTGGCAGGCGCGATGCAGGCGGTCAACCCCGTGTACATCCCCCGCAACCATCTGGTCGAGGAGGCCCTCGGCGCCGCCTACGACGACGACCTCGCCCCCTTCGAGCGCCTGCTCGACGCCATCACCCACCCCTACGACGAGCGCCCCGACCTCGCCCGCTACGCCGAACCCGCCCCCACCGACTTCGGCCCCTACCGCACCTTCTGCGGCACTTGATATCAGCCGCCGACGACAGCCTGGGGCCGAACTGGGACTGCACTGGTAATGTCTTGGGAATGGAGTCCACCGTTGACGCCGTCGGCCGGGTCGTGGTGCCGAAAGCGATTCGAGATGCCCTGGGGCTCGTCCAGGGGACACGGGTCGACATCTCGCTCTACGGCATGGGGATCCAGATCCTCCCCGGTACCCGCACCGCCCGACTGGTCGAGGTGGACGGTTCGCTCGTCGCCGACTCGGAGACGGTCGTCACCGACGACGACGTCTTCGGCCTGCTCGAGGCCGGCCGCCGATGAGCGACCTCGCCCTCGACACCAGCGCTGCGGTCCCTTACCTCCTCCGGTCCCACACGGCTCACCGCGCCGTTCGGCACCAGGTCGGCGGGCGACGACCCGTCCTGACGGGGCACTCCCTGGCCGAGACCTACTCCGTACTGACGCGGCTGCCCGGTGACGCCCGGGTCGAGCCCAACGACGCGGCTCGACTCATCGACGCCAACTTCGGCGAGCCGGTGCCGGTCGAGCCCGATTCGGCGTCCCGTCTCCCTGCTGTACTGGCTCCCCGGGGCGTCGCCGGCGGGGCCGTCTACGACGCTCTCGTCGCCCTGGCCGCCGCTCAGTCACACCTTCCCCTGATGACACGGGACCGGCGGGCCGCCGCCACTTACGCCGTCCTGGACGCCCGGGTCGAACTGGTGACCGACTGACCCCCAGCCGGAGGGGGCCTTCGGCACCCTCCGGGCGGGTCGTAGGTCCCCGGCCGGTTCCGGTTGCCGTCCGTAGCGTCGGGGGCGAGCCCGGCCGGCGACGGAAGGTGGCACGGCGATGGCGGACCGAGGGGCGAGGCGCTGGCCCTGGTGGGGTGTTCTGGTGGTGGGGATCGGGCTGATCGCCGCGCCGGTCGTGTTCCAGATGTTCGACCGGGCCCCAAGGGCGGCGACATGATCGACGCCTTCGAGCCGTACATGACCCCGGCCGAGATCGAGAAGTTCCAGGGGTACCTCGAGGTCATCGGTGCCGCCGTGGACGAGACCGAGACGGCGGTGGCCCCGGCGGCGGCCGGACCCGACGGTGACGCAGCCGACGCCTACGCGGAGGCCCCGCTCGTCGCCACGCTGGTCGACGCCTGGCCCGGCATCGACGCCGACATGTCCGACATGTTGACGACGATGTCGGCCGACATCGACAATTACGAGGCGGTGGCCGCCCTGCCGCCGTTCCCGCTGTTCCCCTGGTTCTTCGTCATCCCCGGCGTGCTCCTGGTGGGCGTGGCCGCCTGGGTCCTGTTCAAGCCCGAACGGTCCCACCGAGCCGCCCGGTGGCTGGTCGCCGTCGTCGGCGTCGGCCTGGTGCTCGCCCCCGCCGCCTTCCAGATGTTCGAGCGGGCCCCCAAGGGCGGCGAGATGATCGACGACTTCCGGCCCCTCATGACCCGGGACCGGGTGCAGAACATCCAGGGCTACTTCGTCACCCTGGGGCCGGCGAGGGCCAGCTCCGCACGGTGCTCGTCCCCGCCGCCGTCGAGGCCGGCGCCGACCCCGCCGACTTCCCGGCCTCGGCGGCCTTCTCCGACCAGTGGCAGGTCATCGTCACCGACTTCGCCCCGATGATCGGCGTCATGAGCGACAACGTCGTCAACTTCCAGGCCGTCGACGCCCTGCCCGACTTCCCGCTCTTCCCCTGGTTCTTCGTGGCCCCCGGCGTGGTGCCGATCGCCCTCGCCGTCCTGGCCCGACCCGGCCGCAGCACCGACCCCCGACCCGAAGCACAAGGAAGCACCCCATGACCAGAACGAAGACGCTCGCCCGCGGCCTGCTGCTGCTCGCCGCCCTGCTCCTCGTCGCCGCCGGCTGCGGTGACGACGGCGACGACGACGCCGACGGCGCCGCCACGGAGACGACCTCGGCCGACACGGCGGCCACCGGCTTCGAGGGCGACCTGACCGGAACCTTCGAGATCACCGCCGGCGTCTGCGCCGACGGCGCCGTCACCGAGGGCTCCTTCTTCCGCATGGTGCAGCCCGGCGGCGGCGTCGAGGACGGGCCGTTCATCGACAACGCCGACTCCATCTGCGGCGACACCACCTACACCGCCCTCGAGGCCGGCAGCGACGGTGGCCTGGTCAGCGGCTCGTACCAGCCCGCCGCCGATCCCGCCTTCGACGCCGAGGGCAACGCCACCTCGGGCTCGATCATCGCCCCGGTGACCTTCTTCGGTCTGGACTTCGCCGTCGCCTCCGACGAGACCGACGCCCAGACCGGCGACGCCGTCGACGCCCCGGTCATCGTGGCCACCGACGGCGAGCTGTCCGGCGACCTGGCCGCCATCGCCGCCTACTACGGCGGCGAGGTCTTCAACCAGGGCGCCCCCACGCCCAGCGGCGAGAACCCCGGATTGACCGCGGGGCCCACCGGCACCATCGACCCCGAGACGGGCGAGTTCGTGCTCGAGTGGACCAGCCAGATCGAGGGCGGCGCCTTCAACGAGTTCACCGGCGTCTGGCACCTGGAGGGCACCTTCACCGCCGGTTGATCCTCGGGCGGCGGCCCCCACCGGGCCGGGGCCTGCCCCTCGGGGTGGGACCCGGCCCCGGGACGCGTCCGGGCACGCCACACTGGGGCCGTGCGCGCTCCCGTCGGCTGGTCGCTGGCCGTGGGTCACGCCGGGCGGGTGGTGCACACCGACTGCACCGGCCCCCACACCCCGGCCACCCGCTTCGACCTGGCCTCCACCTCGAAGCAGTTCACCGCGCTGGCCGCCATCCTCACCCTCGATCTCGACAACGACGACTGGCGCCTGCTGCACCACCGCAGCGGCCTGCCCGACTACATCGACCTGCTCCGCGAGGCCGGCGTGCCCTACGACCGGCGCACCACCACCGACGACGCCGTGGCCGCCCTGAAGGGCCAACCGATGGTCTTCCGGCCCGACAGCTCGTGGGGCTACTCCAACACCAACTACCTGCTGATCGGCATCCGCCTGGCCCGCACCCTCGGCCGCCCGGTCCCCGAGATCGTCGCCGACACCGTCTTCACCCCCCTGCGCCTCGACCTGGTGATGGACCCCCTGGGCCGGGTACCCGACCGGGCGACCTCCTTCGACGAGGACGGTCGCCCCGCCGACCCGGTGTGGGAACAGGTGGGCGACGGCGCCGTGTGGGGGACTCCGTCGACCGTGGTGCGCTGGGCCGACGCCTGGTCCACCGCCCCCTTCGGCCCGGAGGTGCTCGACCAGCAGGTCCGCACCGTGCCCACCGACACGCCGGGCGTGGCCTACGGCGCCGGCATCTTCGTCACCCGGGACGACGACGGCCGCACGATCCTGGGGCACCCCGGCAGCTGGGGCGGCTTCACCAGCCAGTTCGTGGTCGACCCCGAGGCCCGGGTGGCCGTGTCGATCTGCGCCAACCAGCCCGGCCTCGTCCCCGAGGATCGGGCGCTCGAGGTGTTGGTCGAGTGGCGGGCCCGGCTGGATTGACCAGCTCTGCCTTTCGTCCGACTTCGGGCCCGACCCGGACCAACGACGGTGAACCAACCGAGCTCTGAGCACCGACAGCTGGGGCTTCTTCACACGGCAGCTGGTATCAGAACGTCGTGGGTGGCTCCTCACTTGCAGCTGAACGACCTGCCAGGTGCTCCATGACACACCCGGCAACGAGACCTGCGGCGCCGAGGAGCGTGAGGTACTGGCCGTACTCGACATCGATGAAGCTGCTGAACGCTCCGAATACCGGGTTTCCGATCAGCAGTGCGAGAGCGCTGATCAAGGCGAATCCGCAGAGGGTGCGGCGCCAGCGAGCACCAGCGACACCCAACGGAGCCCTCGCCATGTCCTGTTGGCCGAGCACGAGAAGGATGACGACTAGGGCGCTGGCGATGGCGGGCAGTCCGTACACAGGTCGGAAGCCGTCGCTCCACGGGGTTGTCGTCTCGGCCCCGCTTCCGTCTTCGGCAAAGAGACCCGCCGCCCCGAACGCAGGAAGGAACGAAGCAACCAGGACAATCGCCGCCGAAATGATGATGACCAGCGACGAGGGCGACGACAGCTCGGGCGAGCGGCGGTCCCCGCCAGGATCCAACGATTCCTTGCCATCGAGCACGGCGCCGACCAGGTAGCCGATGGAACCAGCGAGCAGCAGCCAACCGCCGATTCCCAGCCCCACCGTGTCCTCACCCTCGGTGAGGAAGGTGCGCAGTGCGTAGGCAGCCACAGTGAGTACAGCGAGGCTCCCAACGATGACCCGCACTGCCGAACCCGGGACGCCGAGCACCTGCTTCGGTGCATTGACCCCAGGAGCGTGGTCGGCAGCAAGCCACACAGCAGCAGCGATGGCCGAGAGGAGGACAATCGGCATCAATGGGAAAATCCCCCAAGCGTCGGACCATGCCGTCCAAGAGGTCTCGAGGAACCCGCCAAGGAGCGCAGCTCCCAACTCGGCCTCTTCCTCATCCAACGCGAAGTCGATCTCGTAGAAGGTCAGAAGCGAGGCAACCAGCACTAGGCCCGCCGACGCAAAGAGCAGATATCTCGGCCCGCTCGGGGCTGGTGATGATGAGCTGTCGCCAGCTCGAAACTGGTCCGCCATCAATGGTCCCCCTTCGCTGAACAGGGAGGAACAATAG
The DNA here is from genome assembly GCA_964438115.1 of uncultured Iamiaceae bacterium. GTDB lineage: Bacteria > Actinomycetota > Acidimicrobiia > Acidimicrobiales > DATDAH01 > DATDAH01. Next base: position 16,897 of record CAYTJS010000021.1, on the reverse strand, counting down.
GCAGTCGTTGGGTCATGGACAAGGAACACTGACGTACCGATGGAGGCGACAAGTTGAGCGACGAATCAGATGCCGGCGGACCGACGACGACGACCGATCGACCGCACCCCCGCAGTTGGTCCACGGCTCAGCTCCTCGTGGTCGCCATTGCCGCGTCACTCCTCGGGGGCGTGCTCGGCGCCGTGCTGACACCAGCCGCAGACGATCAGCCAGCGCCAGTCGCCAGCGATACGACAGGCGGCGGGAGCGACGGTGACACGACGGAACCGGTGTCAAGCGAGCCATCGGTGTCCACCACGGCTCCGCGCTCATCAGCGCAACCTTCCACCTCGGATGCCCTCACCAGCGTCGGGGAGATCTCCATCCCTGAGGGTGACCCCGGGGAGTTGGCCGTGGTGCTCCTGGGCCCGCTCGACGAGATCGCGGGCACCGTCCCGGTCGTCGTCCGCAACTACACCGACTCAACCGTCTACGACATCGACGCGACCGGCACCGCTCGGACCCCGGACGGGTCGCTCGCCGGATCGGGTAGCTCGCAAGGATTCGAACCCGCGGAGGTCGGGCCCGGCGAGTGGTCGTTCGGCTACGTCTACTTCAGCTCGTCGGTACCCGGTAACGCCGAGTTCGACATCAGTGCCACTGCCGACGTCGAGCCGGGGTTCGGCGGCGCTGTCAGCGCGTCGGTGAGTGAGCTGACCACCACGAGCGACCAGTTCGGTCAACACATTCTCGGGATCGTCACCAACGAAACTGACGAGGAGATGGGTGGTCCGATATCGGTGGCTGTCGCCTGCTTCGACCAAGCCGGCGAGCAGGTGCTTGGTGTCCACACCGGCTTTGCCGAGGCCGACGCCATTCCTGCGGGTGGCTCCTCGTCGTTCACGATTGATCTTTTCGACGCGCCGTGCCCGACGTTCGCCGCCGGATCGAGCGGCTACACGTTCTAAGGTCGAGCCGATTCACCGAGCCGCTCGTCCTACGTCGCTGGCCGACGACCGTCAGACCTCGCGCTTCTCGATGATCCCGGCGAAGTAGGTCTCGGCATCGACGTTGATGCCCCAGCTCCAGACCTTCTCGGGGTGGATGCGGATGAACGCCTTGCCGGCGGCGTCCTCGTGGAGGGTGGCCGCGCCCCGCACCTTCACACCCCGGGGGCGCCACGGGTCGATCGTGGCCAGGTCGTCGACCACCAGTGCCGCCCGGCCGTTGGCCACCACATTGCCGTGCTTGACCGTCTTGGTGATGTCCATGCCGCCCACGTCGATGGTGTCGTCGGGGTTGAGGGTGAAGCTCACCGGCGCCACGTCGGGCACGCCGGCGGCGCTGGCCGTGGCGATACGCCCGAGGGGCTGGTCGTTCAGGTAGGTGCGCTCGTCGTCGGTGAGGGCCATCGGTCCGCTCCTCGGTAGTCGGGGGACCGCGACAACCGGCGACGGCGCCGATTCGTTCCCCGACCGGGCTACCCGGATGATCGGACCGTCATCGGCACTCGGTCGACGCCTCGACGTCGAGGGCCAGACGACCCGGATGGGCCGCCGGATCCGATGCACCGCTCGTGATCGGTCGGACGACGGTCGTCACCGGCGGGGGCGGACCAACAGGCGGTTGAGCGGTCGCTCGACGCGGTGGAGGGCGTACTCGACCTTGCGGCCCAGGTCGGGGGCGCCGAGGCGGTCGAGGCCGATGCGGACCGGGCGAAACATCGCCCGGCGGACGCCGTTGGCGAACCCCAAGGCCGACAGGTGGGCCGGGTCGAGGTCGTCGCGCTCGACGAAGAAGCCGTAGCTGGCGGCGTTGGCCCGCTCCCCCCACCCGGTGGGAGAGGAACCCGACCTCGGACCAGCGCACCCGCTCGGGGGGCAGGAACGTGGCGCGGGCGGCGTGCTCGAACCAGCAGGTCCCGCAGGCGGCGGCCACCTTGAGGGCGGGGTCCTCCACCTCGCGGGCCGACAGGAACGCCTCATCGAGGCCCACGGCCCGGACCACCTCGGTGCGGGCCAGCATGCCGTGGAACTCGGCGAAGTCGCAGCGCTCCCGGACGAGCGGCTCGGGCACCTCGTGCTCGTGGGGGCCCTGGTGGCGGTGGGTGATCCGCACCGGGTGCGGGGTGACCGACTCGTCGATCTCGATCAAGCCGCCGGTCAGGTGGATGGCGTGCTCTTCGGGCGGGCCGATGAGCTGCAGCGGCCCGACGACGGCAACGCCGGTCTCGTCGGCGCAGGCCACCAGCGCGTCGAGCCAGCCTGCCTCGACGATGACGTCGTTGTCGACGAAGGCCACGTACTCGGTGGCCACCTCGGGCAGGGCCAGGTTGCGGGCGTGGTTGGGGACGAGGTGCTCGTCGCGCTCGATGAGGGCGAAGCCGGCGCGCTCGGCCTCGTGGCGGACGCGGTCGCGGACGTCACGGGGCGCCCGGCCCAGCACCTAGACCAGCTCGTAGGGCGGGCCGGTGACTTCGAGCAGCGTGGTCAGCACCCGGACGGCGTCGTGGTAGTGGTCCCGGGGCGAGCAGACGACGGTGACCCGGGCGCCGCCGGTCGTCTGCCGTTCGTTGTCGACCTCGTCGCCCACCATCGTCCTTCGGCGTGTCACGGTACTGGGGATGGTCGACCCCCGCCCCTGCGCCCTGGCGGTCGTGTGGCGGTACCCGGTCGTGTCCGAGACGTTCGTGACCGACCACCTCCGGGCCATGCTCGAGGGGGGCTGGCGGGTCGCGCTCTGCTGCGAGCAGGACGACGACCTGGCGGCCGGCGACGACGTCCTGCCCCGGCTCGACCGTGTGAGCGTGCTGGGGCGAGCGGTGACCGATCCCAGCCCGGTGCGCCTGGCTGGCCGGGCCGTGCGGGAGGGTCAGTGGCGGGCGCCCCGATCGGGGCTGGCCCGCCGTGCGGCCCGGATGGCCGGGGCCCTGCGCCGGGAGGTCACCACCGTGGGCCCGACCTGGTGCACACCCACTTCGGACCCAACGCCGTGGCCGCCGCCCGGGCCCTGCGGGGCACCGACCTCTCCCTGGTCGCCGACCTCCACGGCTTCGACCTCACCGCGGTGCCCCGGGCCGAGGGGTGGGCCGGCTATCGACGGGCCCTGGGCGACGCGACGGTGGTCGTGCACAGCCGCTTCGCCGCCGAGTTGGTGGCCGAGGGGATGGGCCGGCCGCCGACGGTCGTGACCTACCGGCCCCCACCTCGGTCGGTCGCCCGGGCCGACGCCTGGCCGCACCCCCTCCGGCTGCTGTAAGCCGGACGCCTGGTCCCCGAGAAGGGTCCCGACCGGGCCGTGGCGGCGCTGGCCGACCTGCGGCGACGGCGGCCCGAGCTGGATGCCCGCCTGACGGTCGTCGGAACCGGACCGGCCGAGGCCACCGTCGCGGCCGCGGTGGTCGACGAGGGCCTCGCCGATGCCGTGACCCTGCTCGGCGCCCAGCCCCACGAGCGGGTCCTCGCCCTGCCGACCGAGCACGACATCGTGCTGGTGCCGTCCCGGCCCGGTGGCGACGGCTGGGTCGAGACCTTCGGCCTGGTGGCGGCCGAGGCGTCAGCGGCGGTCGCCGGCGACGTGGCCAGCCGCCTGGGCGGCCTGCCGGAGGCGGCGGGGCCCGCCGCCGAGCTGGTTCCTCCCGAGGACCTCGAGGCCCTGGGCCCACGGCATCGAGGCCCTCCTCACCCGGACCACCTCCGCCGCCCTGGCCGCCACCGCCCGCCAGGCCTCCGCACCCGACGGCCCCGGCTACGACGAACTCGCCCGCGCCCTCGTCACCGGCCGCTGACCCACCCGGTCACGGCCGGGCCGTACCTCCACCCTGCCATCACGCCGAGCAGCAGGACCCACGGTGAGCGGCGACCTCGACGACATCCCCACGCTGGACCCACTCTTCGCCGCCGGCGAAGTCGTGCGGCGGTACCACGCCTACCGGATCGGTGACCCCGGCCCGACCACCGAGAAGGCGTATTTCGACTACGTCGAACAGGTCGTCGGCGAGATCGAGCCTGCTGAGTGGATCATGTCGTTCCTCACCTTGTTCGAGGTGGCCTTGCTCGACACCGACGAGGACCAGAACCGTTGGGCCCGCTTCCTGGCCACCCTGCTGTTCGCCGAGGCCGAGGCCGGGTTCCGAGAGAACCCCTGGATCATCTGACCGACGGCTCGAACCGGGGCCGGGCCATCAGGATCGGGGGAAAGCGCCACCGGAGGGGGCGCAGGCGAGGGCGGGTGCCCAGGTAGGTGTCGTACACGGAGGCGACGGCGGTGGGAGCGGGGGACGACGATGTCCACCCCGTGGCCGGGGCCGACCAGGCCGGGCTCGGGGGTGGCGGCGGCCTCGTCGACCTCGATCAGGGTCAGCCACCGGGCCAGCTCGTCCTGGCCTACCGGGCGGGCCAGCTCGATCTGGGGGCCCAGCCGGCGGCGGTGCTGGTGGCCGAGCAGCTCCCCAGAGGTGACGGTCCTCGACCTCGTCGGCCAGGCGCAACACGGTCAGGTCGACCTCGACGGGCGACAGGTCCCCGGCCCTGGCCAGCAGCGCGTCGATGTCGTCGTCCCACCAGTCGAAGGCCTCGTGGCGCCATACCAGGTCCTCGGCCTCGTCGCCGAACACCGCCCGCAGCTCCCGGCGGCGGTCCGCCGGCGCCCCGGGCGATCGACGCCGCCAGTAGGACCACCGCCCCGATGATCCCGAGACGCAGGTAGCGGTAGGTGCGGATGGCATCACCCGCCGGCAGTCGCTGCGGTGCCTCCATGGCGGATCCCCCGATCCCCGGCCGTGCCCCGCCGGGACCGTAGTCCTTCCTGCCCGGGGTCTCTCCGGGACACCGTCACCGGCCCGGGGTACGCTCGTGTCGTCGCTTCCCCGAGCAGACCCGAACAGTCGCAGGAGGCCATGGTGGCCCTGGCGGAGAAGTACCGACACGCGATCTACCAGAACCTGGTCCCCGAGTGGGGTGAAGAGGTGACCGACGCCTTTCTCTCGCAGTTCCCGGCCACCGAGGCCGATGAGCTGGTGACCCGTGACCACCTCCGGGCCGAGCTGGCGGTCACCCGCGGCGAGCTCCGCAGCGAACTGGCCGTACTGCGCATCGACCTGCAGCGCGAGATGGCCGACCTCCGCACCGAACTCTGCGCCGAGATGGCCCAGCTCCGCACCGAGTTCCAAGGCGAGATGGCCGACCTCCGCACCGAACTCCGCGGCGAGATGGCCCAGCTCCGCACCGA
>CAYTJS010000021.1:2975-11589 GCA_964438115.1 uncultured Iamiaceae bacterium | reverse complement strand
CTCCGCACCGAACTCCGCGGCGAGATGGCCCAGCTCCGCACCGAGTTCCAAGGCGAGATGGCCCAGCTCCGCACCGAGTTCCAAGGCGAGATCGCCGACCTCCGCACCGAGTTCCAGGGCGAGATCGCCGACCTCCGCACCGAACTGCACGAGGAGCTACGGACCCTGCACCGTCAGCTCACGACGCTCGTGCTCACCACCTTCGGGATGGTGATCACCGCCATCGGCGGGGCCACCACCCTCGTCATCGCCTTCACCTGATCCGCCCCCTCAGCGGAGGGCGTCGAGGAAGGTGACCACGCTGTCGATGAAGACGTCGTTGCGGTCGCCGGCGACCATGTGGCCGGCGCCGGAGACGTCGGCGTAGCCGATCGTCGGGAAGCGAGCCCGGAACTCGTCGGCCTTCGCCTCGCTGACCAGGTCGCTGACCGCCCCCCGCACCAGGAGGGCAGGCACGCCGTCGGCCACGATGCGGGCCACCGCGTCGGTCAGGCGGGGCACGTCGTTGATCTCCGACGGCGAGGTCTCCGACCCCTTCATGAAGGCCGGGTCCCAGTGCCAGTACCAGCGGCCGTCCCGCTCCCGCAGGTTCTTGCGCAGGCCGTCGAGGTCCTTGGGTCGGGGCCGGTGCGGGTTGTAGGCGGCGACGGCGTCGGCCACCTCCTCCAGGGAGCCGAAGCCGTCGGCCAGGTGCTCGGCCATGAACGCCTGGATCCGCTCGGCCCCGGCCGCCTCCATGTCGGGGACGATGTCGACGAAGACCACGGCCCGGGCGCTGCCGGGGGCCCGCTCCCCCACCACCAGCATGGACGTCAGCCCGCCGAGGGAGGCCCCGACCAGTGCCGGCTTCCCGGGGAGGTGGGCCACGACGGCCTCGACGTCGGCGGCGAAGGTCGTGAGCCGGTAGTCGGCGGTGGGCGCCCAGTCGGACTCGCCGTGGCCCCGGGCGTCGACGGTGAGGGCCTGCCAGCCCCGCTCGGCCAGGGCGGCGGCGGCCCGGCCCCACGAATGGCGGGTCTGACCCCCACCGTGGAGAAAGACCACCGGGGGCGCGGCCGGGTCGCCGTAGCGGTCCGCCACCAGGGTCAGCCCGTCGGCACCGGTCAGCTCGAGGCGCTCGGGGCCGGTCACGGCCGTCATCCTGACCCGAGCGGGCGTCGGCTCAGGAATCGACGGCGGGCGTGGGCGGCCGGACGGGCGGGCCGACCGCGGTCAGCCGGACGTCGAGCCGGTCGGCCAGCCACGGCACGGCGAACCACAGGTAGGCGGTGACCCGGGCCAGCTCGACCGGGGCCCACACCACCGCCGGCAGTCCGCCGGCGGCGAGCAACCAGCCCTCGTCAGCCAGTCGCTCGGCGGGCGCCCCGCGGTCGGGCCGCCACCACCGGCCGGCGGCGATCCAGGCCAGCGCCGCCAGCAACAGGCCGAGGGCCAGGCCGCGGGCCGCCGTGGGTCCGATGAGGTCGACCCGCTGGAAGGGCGGGAAGTCGTCGGGCCGGTCCAGCCACCACGGCACCCACAGGGCGAGGTTGACCACCACCGCCAGCACCAGGGGGCCCGCCCCGCGCCCGAGGCGTCGGGCCGCGAAGAGGACGGTGGCGATCAGCACCAGTACCGGCAGGGTCGTCGCCCGGTTGGCCGTCACCAGGCCGAGCGCGGGCGCCCACAGCCACGGCCACCAGCCGCCCCGCTCGACGCCGGCCAGGAACCCGTAGCCCACCAGGGCCACCGCCACCCCGCTCACGATCCAGTCCCCGCCCAGCAGGTAGTGCTCGGCCACGCCGAGGCTGGCCAGCACGGGCACGGTGATGCCCAGGGCCACCCGCCCACCCCGACGGCGGCGCAGGACGAGCACGGCCGCGATCAGCCACAGCGGGTTCTGCCAGCCCGCCGACCCGGCGACCTGGCGCAGGGGCACGGCCAGGACCCCGGCGCCGGGCAGCGGGGACAGCTCGTTGTCCACGTAGGTGACCCGGTCGTAGGGGTCGAACCCGTCGGTCACCGAGTCGGCCAGGACGTTCAGGGCGTCGTCGGCGTCGCCGTAGCCACGGTCGTCGGTCGGCTCCCCGTACCGGGGGTAGGCCACGAGGAAGGCCAGCACGGCCAGGCCGACGACGAGGCCGAGGGCCACGTCGGCCTGGCGGGAGGACAGCCGGCCCACGACCCACCACACCGCCGCCACGAAGAGCGTGTAGGCGACGGTGGCGGCGGCCAGTCCGGCCCACACGACCACCGACCCGACGTCGGCGTCGTCGCGGCCCAGCGAATTGCCGAGCCGCCCGGCGCTGCTCAGGGCCAGGGCCAGACCGAGGGCGGCGGGCAGGGCCCACCGGCGGGCACGCTCACCCCAGCGGGATCAGGCGGACGGTGTCGTCCTCGGAGTCGGCCACCCAGAGCGTCCCCTCGAAGACGGCCAGGCCGGCGGGGGCGGTGCCCGCCGGGATGGCCTGGCGGGCCTCGCCGGTGGCGGCGTCGAAGCGGATGACCTCGTTGTCGCCGGCCATGCTCACGAACAGGTCGTCGCCGGCCAGGGCCATCCCGTTGGGGCCGTCGCCCACTCCGGTGATGCGGTCGGCCTCGGCGTCGGCCTCCGGGTCGATCAGGATCAGGCTGTCGGTACCGGGGTCGGCCACCCACACGCCGGCGTCGGCGACCACGGCGTTGACCGGGTTGCCGCCGACCGGGACGGTCGCCACCACGGTGTTGCCGGCGGCGTCGATGCGGCTGACCGTGCCGTCGGCGTAGTTGGTCACCCACACGTCGTCGCCGTCGACGACCAGGCCGCGGGGGTCCCGCCCGACGGGGATGGTGGCCACCACCGTGCCCGAGGCCCGGTCGACCCGCGCCACGGAGTTCTCGCCCAGGAGGGTGACCCAGGCGTCGGTGGGGGTCAGGGCCACGATGCGGGGCTGGGCGCCGACCGCCACCGACGAGGGATCGCCGCCGTCGACCGGGAGACGCACGAGGGTGCCGACGTCGGTGTCGGCCACCCAGGCCGCCTCGGCGTCGGCCCCCACGCCGATGACCTCGCCGCCGATGTCGACGGTGGCCACCACCTCGCCGCTCGTCGGGTCGAGGCGGCTGACCGTGCCCCCCTCGGCGTTGGTGACCCAGGCGGCCTCGGGGGTGACGGCGATGCGGAACGGGCGGTCGCCGGTCTCGACCACGACGGCCTCGTCGGGCTCGGCCACCTCGCCGCCCCCGCCGCCCCCGGACCCGCTCCCGCCACCGGCGTCGGCACCGTCGGTGTCGCCGTCCCGGGTGACCAGGTAGCCGCCGGCCACGAGGACCAGCAGCACAGCGACCACGGCCACGAGCACGCCCCGCCCGCCACGGGCCTTGCGCTCGGGCTCGGCCGACGGGGCGCCCGGGGGTGCGGCGGCTCCGCCGACGACGGGCACGGCGGCGGTCTCGTCGGTGACGGCGCCGACCGCCGGCTGATCGCGGTGGGTGACCGCGGGGTCGGCGGCGGCCACCGGGACCTCCGGCGCGGTGACGTGGGACTCGGCCACCGGGGGCGGCGGCGGCGGGGTCGGGTCCGGGGTGACCACGGCCCCGGCCACGGTGGCGCCGGGGTCGGGAGGCGGAGCCACGGGTACCACCGGATGGGCCACGGTGTCGTCACCAGCAGCCGGGGCGGCCGCCGCCGTGCCCGCCCGGACGGCCAGGGGCGTGACGGGCAGACCGAGGGCGGCCTCGGCCTCCTGCAGGAGCCGGCCGTACTCGAGGGCCGAGGGCGGCCGTTCGGTGGGCTCCTTGGCCATGGCGGCCTCGACGGCGGCCACCACCGGCTCGGGGATGCCGCGGGCCCGCAGGTCGGGGACGGGCTCGGTCGTGGCCCGCACGACCATGGGCACGATCGACTCGTCGGTCTCGCGGGTGAAGGCGGGGCTGCCCACCAGCAGCTCGTAGAGCGTGGAGCCCAGGGAGTAGACGTCGGCCGCCGTGGTGGCCCGCTTCCCGTTGAGCACCTCGGGGGCGGCGTGGGCGATGGTGGCCGTCACCAGCCCGGTGGCGGTCAGGGTCGAGCCGGTGACGGCGGCGATGCCGAAGTCGGTCAGCTTGATCCGGCCCAGGGCGTCGACGAGGGCGTTGTCGGGCTTGATGTCGCGGTGGAGCAGGTCGGCCTCGTGGGCGGTGTGGGCGGCGGCGCAGAGCTGGATGGTCGCCGCCAGCGCCTCGCCCACCGGCAACGGCCCCTGGTCGCGTACCCGCTCTCCCAGCGAGCCGCCCTCGACGAACTCCTCGATCAGGTAGGGCAGGCCGCTGTCGGTGGTGCCCGTCTCGTGGACCACGACGATGTGGGGGTGCCACGACAGGCGGCCCATGGCCAGCGCCTCCCGCTCGAAGCGGGCCCGGTCGGTCTCGCCGAAGCCGGGGGCGGTCATCACCTTGATGGCGACCTGGCGGTCGAAGCGGGGCTGGCGGGCGCGGTAGACGACGGCGTAGCCGCCCCGGCCGATCTCGACCAGTTCCTCGTAGCCCTCGATCTCCACGACGACCCCTCGATCCGCCTCCGGCCGGACCGTACCCGACGGCCCGGCGGCGGTCGATCAGCACCGGCCGGGGCGGGGTCGGGTCAGGTGGCGCGGACCGCGGGGCGCACGGTGTCGGTCACGAGGGGCATCCCCGGCGCGGTGGAGGTCACCGTGACCGGGAAGCCCCGGGCCACCCCCGCCCGGACGTCGGCCGGGACGGCGATCGTCAGCCGCACGGCGTAGGTCGCCCCCGGGGCCAGCAGCGGGGTCCGGAAGGTCCCGGCAGCGACCCGGGTGGTGATGTTCGTCCCCCCGGGCGAGCGGTAGGTCGCGGTGAAGTTCCCGCTCAGCCGCCGGCCCTCCAGCCGCAGGCGCTCGGCGAAGGCGCTGTCGTTCTGCACCGACACGACGAAGGAGGCGGACCGACCGCGGGGCGTGGCCACCACCACGGCCTGGCCGGGGGTGGGCGGGCCGTGGACGTCGTCGCCCAGGAAGGTGGTGGCACCCGCCGCCCGCACCCGGCCGTCGGGTCGGGGCGGGTCGGACAGCCAGTTGAGCGTGATCGCGCCGGTGGCCCCCGCCTTGCCGTCGACGGCGACGTAGAAGTCACCGTCGGCGTTCACGGTGACCTCGCTGGCCGTCGTGGCATCGGAGGCGTCGTCGTTCTCGGCGACCAGGGTGAAGGTCCGGGCGTCGGGGTCGGCGTGGTAGACCGCCAGCCGGGTGTCGACGGCGCTGCCCTGGGTGTCGAGCCGGACCCGGCGCGGGTCGGAGAAGCCGATGCGGTACCAGACCGAGTGCTCGGGCGCGGCACCGACGTGGGCGGGTTCGCCGGGATCGGCGGTGGCCCCGACCAGGGTGCCGGCGACGGTGCCGTTCAGGCCGGAGAGGATCTGCCCGGCACGGTAGGAGTCGTTGGCCGGCGCGGGGGTGGCCACCGCCGACGAGAAGGTGATGGCCACGCGACCCTCGCCGGTCAGGAACGACGTCCCCCCGCCGATGCCGGTCACCGACGGGTGCGCGTAGCCCGACCCGCCGCCACCGCCACCGCAGATCGAGTTGCCGTAGGCGGCGCCGCCGCCTCCGCCGAACCAGCCACCGCCACCGCCACCGCCGCCGGTGTAGGCCCCCTGCGGGTTCGGGAGGTCGAGCGCGCCGTCCCCGCCGTCGGAGCCGGTGCCGGACAGGCCGGCCGTCCCGCTGGCGGACGAACCGCCGGCGCCCGGGGCCACGGTCGAAGCGCCCCGGCCGGCACAAGAGGCCGGCTCCTCCCCGCCCGCCGAGCCCGCGGCGTTGGGCCCGCCGCCGGCGCCACCGACGGTGGTCTGGGCACCGGTCGACTCGCCCGTGACGAGGACCAGGCCCCAGGTGGTCACCAGCTGGCGGGCCTGCCCGGTACGAGGATCGACGTGGCGGCGGTGCATCCACCCCAGCACCCGGCGCAGGGCGTGGCGGCGGGGACCGTCGGGGCCGTCGTCGACCTCGACCAGGGCCCGGACCAGTTCGGCCTGGGACCACCAGCACCGGCGTCGGCCACCGGGGCGGGGACGGGGCCAGGGCTCGTCGTCGAGGCCGTCGTGGCGGAGGCCGGCGGCCAGGGCCCCGTCGACCACCCGCGCACACAGGTCGTGGGCGATGGCAGGGTCGAGTCCCAGCGCCGGGGCATGGGCGGCGAGCAGCCAGGCGGCCTCCACCTCGTGACCCAGTGACCGGGGACCGGGCCGCGGCACGCCGTCGCCCGCGGACACGGCGGTGCAGGGCTCAACCCCGAGGAACCGGTCGGCGAGGAAGCGGGCCGACTCGGCCCCCAGGCGACGCACCGCCTCGTCGCCGCCGGCCTCCACCACGGCGGCGGCGGCCTCGACCAGGTGGAGCTGGCCGTCGAGGCTGACCGCACCCGGGTCGGCCGGCGGGTGGGTCCTGCCCGGGGCCGGGTCGGACCAGTCCCGGCGGGCCGACTCGTCGACCACCCCCGTCGGGGTGCGCCGCGCCGCCGCCCGCAGCAGGAGGTCCGCCGCATCGTCGAGCAGCGTCCCGGCCCCGTCGGGACGGGCCCGGGCCAGCTCGGCCAGGGCGAAGGCGGCGAAGCACTGGCCGTAGAGGACCTTGGCGTCGTCAACCACCTCGCCGTCGGCGACGGTGCGGCCCGGCGCCACCGCCCAGACCACACCGCCGTGGTCGGGGTCGACGAAGCGGGCCAGGTCGAGCCGGGCCGACTCGAGCCGGTCGGCCACCGCCGCGCCCCCGATGTCGTGCCGCTGGAGGCGGGCCAGGGACCAGAGCCGGCGGGCGGGCCCGACGACCTCCGGGCACGGTGTCGGTCGACCGGCGCCGGCGTCGTCGACCTGGGCGCACAGCACGGGGACCTGGGCCTCGACCCAACCCCGGACCTGGCGGGCCCAGCCGGCGTCGTCGGTGGGCGCCGGGCCGACCCGGCGGGCCCCGCGCACCGTGCGGGCGACGTGGCCGGGCCAGCGGGTGAGGCGACCGGACACGGCGCCGCCCTACCCCGCGGCGGCCAGGAAGGACCGCAACGCGGCCGGCGTGGCGGCCGGGTCGTTCCCGAGGGCGAAGTCGTAGCTGGGCAGGCGGCGGACGAGCCCGGCCAGCCGGGCCAGCACGGCGCCGGGATCGGCCCCGGGGAACTGCAGCACGGTGCTGGGGCCGAGGCGCCGGAGAGCCGCCGCCGAGGCCGTGGGGGTGATGGTGGGCGGGCCCTCGGCGGTGACCCGGGGCAGGAGCAGCGCCCGCAGCGGGAGCCGGTCGACGATGCGGTCGCCGTAGGGGCCGTGGAGGAAGGCGACCAGCTTGTCCTGCTGGGGGCGGCCCACGACCACGGGGTCGATGTGGGGCACCCGACCCCGGTCGGGCTCGTGGACCTTCGCCGTCGTGTAGAGCGACCACGCCACCGGCCGATCGGCGGCGGCGGGGTCGACGAGCACGTAGTCGTCGCCGAGGTAGCGCAGCTCGGGGTCGGTCAGCGCCCACAGGGCGGTGGTCGACTTGCCCGACCCGCTCACCCCCCCGAGCAGGACCCCCTCCTCGGCGGAGCCCACGCAGGCGGCGTGGACCATCTGCAGCCCGTGGGCCTCGGACCACCAGTGGATCAGCGGGCGCAGCGGCATCGACACCTCGGCGATGCCGACCCGGGCCGGGTCCTCGACCCACCAGAGCGCCTCGTCGGGGGCACCGGGGCCCGGCGAGCGCCGGTAGGTCTGCACCAGCGAGTGCTCGGGCCAGAACATGGCGCAGCGGTCGTCGGCCAGGTCGGCGTAGCGGGCGTCGTCGGCGTCCGGGGTGAGGCCGGGGTCGACCAGGCCGGCGCCGGGACCGGACCAGGCCCGGACCACCAGCTCGGGCTCGTCGGTGCCGTCGGGATCGACGAGGTGGGCGAAGGGCGCCGTGAGCGGCCCGACGAGGTCCCCGACGACGACGAGGAGCACGGGGCGGTCGGCCAGACGGAGGCGGACCTCGGTCACCGGCGCCCGGTCGGCGACCGCGGCGAACGCGGCGCCGCCCCGCTCGATGAGCTCGTCGGTGCGCATCCGGGGCGGACGGTACCGGCCCCCGATGTCGCCGGGATCACCCGGCGGAACGGTCCGCGGCCACGAACAGCAGGGAGGAAGCGACGACGTCCCCGCCGGCCGGGACCAGCGCGGTCCGCTGCCACCGGTTCCATCCTGGGCCCCGCCTCGACCGCCGTCGACGGGCCGACGTCACGGGCCCGCCGACCGTCCGCTGTCCCGGGAGGTCCCTGGTCCCGGCCTGGCGGCCAAGGGGGTCGGTGCTCAGGCCCGGGCGGCGAGGACGGCGGCCGCGGCCCGGCCGCCGGAGAAGAGCGCCCCCTGCAGGGAGGCGGTGTCCCGGTGGTCGCCGGCCACGAAGCGACCGTCGCCCAGCACCACGGGCTGCTTCGGGCGCAGGGGCGGGGCCTGGTCGGGCTGGCCGTGGGGGATCCGGTCGACCCGCACGGTCTCCCACTCGTCCACGACGGCGCCGAACCAGCCCCGGAGCTGGGCCCGGGCGACGTCCTCGACATCGGCGGGGATCGGCGCGGTGCCGGTGGGGACGGCGGCGACCACCAGGTGGCGCCCGGGGGCGTACTCGGGGGCCACGTTGGTCATGGCCACCACGTT
>CAYTJS010000021.1:0-2965 GCA_964438115.1 uncultured Iamiaceae bacterium | reverse complement strand
CTCGACGATCTTCTCGTCGCGCACCAGGATCACCGGGTCCGCCAGCCAGCGCCCACCAGGCGGCCACGGCCCGGGAGCCCGGGTCGGCCACGACGCCGCCCAGGAGACCGGCCGCCGCCGGGCCCTCGACGGCCACGACGACCTGCTCGGCCCGCACCGGGTCGCCCCCCTCCACCAGCACCGTGGTGCCGTCGACGGCGGTGACGCGGCGGCCGAGGTGCAGGGTGCCGGGGGCGAGGCCGGCGGCGAGCTGGTCGGCCAGGGCCTGCATGCCCCCGGCGGGGACGGCGGTGCCACCCCGGGCCAGGGAGCGGAGGATGACCTCGAAGCGACGGCGGGAGACCTCGAGGTCGGGATCGAGCTGGATGCCGGCGAAGAGCGGCTCCCACAGCCGCTCGACCATGCCCGGGCCGAAGCCCCGCTCGGCCAGCAGCTCGGCGGTGGTGCCGTCGGGACGGCGCAGGAGGTCGGGGGCCGGGGTCCGGGTGACGTCACCGACCAGGGCGAGAAGCCGCAGCTTGTCGGCGAGCGAGCCCACCGGGGCCAGGGCGGTGCCGACGGCCTGGCCGGGGCGGCGGCGGGGGTCGGCGACCGTGCGGAGGGCCGAGCCGTCCCAGACGCGGGCGCCGGGGTCGAAGGGCCGGAGGTCGAGGGCGTCGAGGTCGACCCGGGCGGCCAGCTCCGGGTAGTCGGTGAGCAGGATCTGGAAGCCCCGGTCGAGGGTCAGGTCACCGTCGACCGTCGGCCCGCCGACGCGGCCGCCGGGACGGTCGTCGGCCTCGAGCAGGGTGACGGCCAGCCCGGCCGCCTGGAGGTCGAGGGCGCAGGCCAGCCCCGCCAGCCCGGCGCCGACGACACAGACCTCGGTTGCTGCAGCGGTGCCCACCCGCTCACCCTACGGAGCGACACCCACGGGCGCCGACCCCGGCAGGGGACGGGATCAGGCGGCGAAGGTCAGCTCGTGGGAGAGGTCCTCGCAGCGGCGGACCCGCAGGGCCCAGGCCTCGAGGTCCAGCTCGGCGGCCCGGCGCTTGTAGGCCAGGGCCAGCGGCGGGCGGGCGGTCTCGGCCTGCTCCCGCAGCGACGCCGCCCGCAGGTTCAGCCTGCGGGCCTGATCGATCACGTGGGGCGGGCACTCGACGGTGTCGGTGGCGTCCATGCCCGACAGAACGTCGCCCGCCGGAGCGGTGTTCCACCCGGGCATGTGACACCGGGCACACCGACCCGAACCGGGCAGGCCGACGGTCGGTCAGCCGCGGGGCCCGACCGGCTCGCCGTCGAACCAGGTCTCGAGGACCTCGACGGCGGCCAGCTCGTCGGGGTCCACCTGCCGGGGGTCGGCGGCCAGGACCACGAGGTCGGCCCGCTTGCCCGGCTCGAGGGAGCCGACCTCGTGCTCGCTGTGGCACTGCCACGCCGCCACCGAGGTCATGGCCCGGATGGCGGCCTCGGCGGACACACACTCGTCGGGGGCCAGGACGGTGCCCGGCTCGGCGGCGAGCCGACGACCGACGGCCTGGCCGATGCAGCGCAGCGGCCCCATGGGCGTGACCAGCTCGTCGGAGTGGATCGTCCAGGGGATCCCGGCCCGCGCGCAGGCCCCCGTCCGGTCGAGGAGGTCGGTGCGCTCAGGACCGAGGATCTCGTCGCGAAACGCCTTGCCCCACCAGCCCACGTGGCCGATCAGGAAGCTGGGCGACAGGCCCAGTTCGGCGATGCGGGCGACCTGGTCGTCGTGGAGGATCGAGCAGTGCTCGATGCGATGCCGGCCCGTGGCCCGGGCCTCGGGGTCGACGGGTCCCATGGCGTCGAGCACGGCGTCGATGGCGGCGTCGCCGTTGGCGTGGACCACCACCTGCCAGCCCTCGGCCGCCCGGCGGGCGACCTTGGCGGCCAGGTCGTCGGGCTCGACGTAGGCGATGCCTCGCTCGTCGCCGCCGAGGTAGGGCCGGCGCTGGCGGCCGGTACGACCCTGGTTGGAGCCGTCGCTGATGATCTTCCAGCCGGTGGCCCGGACGAGGGCGTCGCCGTCCTGGGGCGCCAGACCCCGGGCCTCCCAGTCGTCGGCCCGCAGGTCGAGCACCGAGTAGCGCAGCCGGGCGGTCATGGCGTCGTCGGCGGCCAGGGCGGCGTAGACGTCGAGGTCGGTGCCGCCGAGCACCCCGCCGGTGCCCTGGTCGCAGATCGTCGTCACCCCGACCGAGTTGGCCCGGGCCACCACGTCGAGGGCGGCGGCCCGCAGGTCGAGGCCCCCCATCCCCGGGCGGTGGGCGATCACACTGATCATGGCGGGCTGGCCCTTCAACACACCGTTGGGGCGGCCGTCGGCGAAGCGGCCGTAGGGCGAGCCGGCGATGTCGGGCGTGTCGGCGGTGACGCGGGCCCGGGCCAGGGCGACGCTGTTCACGTAGGCGAAGTGCAGCGAGGCGTTGAGCACGACGATCGGCAGCCGGTCCGACACCCGGTCCAGCTCGGCGACGGTCAGCTCGTCGGGGCCGACCTGCAGGGACGGGTCGAACTGACGGGCCAGGACCCAGTCGTCGGGGCCGGCGGCGGCGACCAGCCCCGCCAGGTGGTCGAGGGCGCCGGCCACCGTCGGGAAGCGGAAGGGGCCCACGTCGGCCCACGGCCAGAACAGGGCCGACGGCAGCAGGTGGGCATGGGGCTCGATGAACCCGGGCAGGACCACGGCGCCGTCCCGCTCGACCAGCTGGGCGTCGGGCCCGGCCACGGCGCGGACCTCCGCGTCGGTGCCCACGGCCAGGATGCGGCCGTCGCGCATGGCCACCGCCTCGGCCTCGCTGAAGGCGGGGTCGACGGGCAGCACCGTGGCGCCCCGCAGCACGGTGGTGCCGGTGCCCAGGTCCCGACGGCGACCGGTGGCGACGGGAGGGGCCACCGCCGTGCCGATGGCGAGGGCGGCGGCCAGCGGCCCACCGCAGCCGCAGCCGGGGCCCGACGACCC
>CAYTJS010000020.1:0-22947 GCA_964438115.1 uncultured Iamiaceae bacterium | reverse complement strand
CCACGAGCCGCCGGTCCCGCCCGGCGTGTGGGGGCTGGGTCCCGAGCTGCCCCGATCGCTGCCCTACGGGGTGGTCATCGCCTGGCTCGGCAACCTCCTCGACGGCGCGCTGGTGGGCAAGACGTTCCTGCTGGGGGTCCTCGTGCTGGCCTTCGTCGGCGCCCACCGCCTGGCCGCCGGCACCCCGGCGCTGCCCCGCGTCGCCGCCGGGCTGATCTACGCCGCCGGCCCCTTCCTCGTCACCCGGCTGGCCATCGGCCACTGGGGGACCGCCCTGGCCGCCGCCCTGCTGCCCTTCGCCCTGCCCCGCCTGCTGCGCCCCGCCGACGACGTGGCGGCCACCTTCCTCTGGTGCGCCGCCCTGGCCCTGGGCGGGGTCAACGGCGGCCTCCTCGCCGGCGCCGCCGTGGTCACCGGGTTCGTGGCCGACCGGGGACGGCGGGCGGCCGTCGTGGTGGGGGCCTTCCTCGTCGCCCAGCTTCCCTGGTTGGTCCCGGGCCTCGTCGTCGCCGCCCAGGGGGTGGCGCCGGCCGGCTCGGCGTCCTTCGGCACCCGCCTCGACGGCGTGCTGGGCCTGCCGCGGGTCCTGGGGGGCGGGGGCTTCTGGATCCCCGACTTCGACGTGGGCGACGGCTGGGTGGTGGTCCCGCTGGCCGGTCTGGCCCTGGTGGTCCTGGCCGGCCTGGGCCACCGCGGCCTCCCGGCCGCCTGGCGGGACCGGGCCCTGGTGCTGGCCCTGATCGGCCTGGCCGTGGTCCTGGCCAGCGGCGTGCCCGGGGTCGAGGCCGTCTACCGGGCCGTGGCCGACACCACCCTCGGGGGCCCGCTCCGGGAGGGGCACCGGGTGCTGCCGCTCTTCCTGGTGTGGTTGGCCCCCGCCGCCGCCCACGGAGCCGCCCGCCTGGGCGAGCGCCGGCCGGCGGCGTCCGGGATGGCCCTGGCCGCCGCCGTGCTGCTGGCCGCCCCGTCGGTGTGGGGCTTCGGCGGCCTGCTCGCCCCGGTCCGCGAGCCGGTCTCGTGGGCCGAGGCCCGCCGAGTGGTGACCGCCGAGCCCGGGCCCCTGCTCGCCCTGCCCTGGGGCCAGTACCTGCGGCCGACGGTGACCGACGGCCGCCTGGTCCACCAGCCGCTGCCCTACGTCCTCGGCGGCGACGTGCTCGTGGCCTCTGGCCGGGCCCGTCCCGACAGCCCCGTGGAGCGGGCCGACCCCCGCCTGGACGCGGCGGGGGAGGCGGCGCTGGCCCTGGCCGTGGGCGACCCGGCGGGAGCGCTGCTCGCCCGCATCGGCGTGCGGTGGGTCGCCCTGGTGCCGACCGTCGACCCCTCCTACCCCGACCTGGGCGCCGACCCCGACCTCGAGGCGGTGGTCGTGGACGACGACCTGGCGCTCTACCGGGTCCGCACCTGGCCGGGTGCCGCGGTGGCTGCGGATGGGGAGGCCGTGGCGGTCGACCCGGTGGTCTCCCCCTGGGCCCGGACCGCCGCCGGCGGGTCCCTCACCTGGTTCCGGCCCGGCGCCGACGGGTGGCGGCGGGGGACGGGCCCGATCGCGGTGGACGAGGCCGGCAACCTGGCGGTGCCGGCCGGCTCGGGGCCGCTCTGGTACGGGCCTTCAGTCCTGGTGCTGGCCGCCGATGGGATCACCGTCGGTGCCGTGGCGCTGGCCGCGCGGCGGAGGATCCGCGTGAGCGACGACACCACTGTGCTAACGTGAACGTCAGTTGTCATCCGTGGGATCGGTCCCACGAACCATCGGAACCCTGGAGGGGATCAACGTGGCTCGCATCGCTCGTCGGGTGCTCGCGGCGCTCGCCATCGGCACCTTGTTCGTCGTGGGTGCCTTCAGCTGGACGCCCGCCCCCGCCGGGGCGGCCCAGGGCCTGGACCTCTGCGACCTGCTGGGGGATCCGTACTGCCCGCCGGACACCGGCAATGGTTCCATCACCTGCACCGGCTCCGGCGCCCCCGGCTCCTCGGGCACGTGCACGGTGGGCAACGTCGACGTGGGTGACGACATCACCGCCACCCTCGTGTGCGGCGACTACAGCGCCACGGTGTTCTCCGGCACGGTGACCGAGGTGCCCTTCACCTTCGCCTTCCAGGTACCCGATGACGCCCCGGTCGGCAACTGCACGATCCAGGTGGCCGGTGCCTCACTGCCGTTCTCGGTGGTGACGAGCAGCCTGGCCCGCACCGGCTCGGACACCGCGCCGCTGCTGGCCATCGGTGGTGGCCTCGTGGCCGTGGGCCTCGCCGCCGCCTTCGGCGCCAAGCGCCGGATGCGCACCGCCGAGCCCGTCTGATCCCGGCGGGGCCCCGACCCCGTCACCACCCGACGACCCGCTCACCCTCCGGGGTGGCGGGTCGTTGCCCGTTCAGTACCCGACCGCCGCCCCCACCAGGGCCCGGGGATCGGCCGCTCCGGCCAGACCGTCGGCGGTGACCTCGATGAGTTGGGCGTGGCCGAAACCGGCACCCATGCCACTCCGCACCCGGACCCGGTGGCCCCGCCCGGTCAGGCCCTCCACCCAGGCGGCCGGGGCGTGGTCCTCCACGGCCAGGTCGGCGGGGTCGTCCCAGAGGTCGAAGCCGGTGCCCCCGGGGTGGTCGAGCACCACCCGGGGCCCCCCGATGGCCCGCCCCGCGTCCTGACCGGCGCCGAGGAGGCGGGCCAGGACCTGGAGGACGATCTGGGGCTGGGTGTCACCCCCCATGGTCGCCAGCACGGCCCGGAGGCGCCCGTCGGGGCGGATGACCAGGGTCGGGCTGAGGGTGTGGGGCGGCCGCCGGCCGGGACCGAAGGCGGCCGGATGGGCCGGATCGGTGGCGAAGCCCACCCCCCGGTCGTGGAGGAAGGTGCCGGTGGCGGGTTCGACGAGGTGGGCGCCGAAGTCGGCGGCGTTGGACTGGATGAGGGTCACCCCCCGGCGCTCCCGGTCGACCACCGTCACCACCGTCGTGTCGCCGTCGGCGACCGGTGGCGTGGCGCGGTCGCCGCGACGCTCCGGGTCGAGTCCGGCCAGGACGGCGGCCACCCGCTCCGGGGCCAGGAGGGCATCGGCATCGGCGCCCTCGTGGAGCACGGTGGGCCGGTCGGCACCGGCCAGGCGGGCGATCTCGGCGAGCAGGTGGGGCCAGGCGGGGTCACGCGGGTCCGGGAGGTCGAGGCCCGACGCGGCCAGGGCGCCCAGGAGCACCAGGTAGCCCTGCGACGGCGGGGGCGCCGTCCACACGTCGTGGCCCCAGACCCGACGGCCGACCGGCTCGACCCAGTCGGCGAGGGGGGCAGCGAGGTCGGCGGCGGTGTAGAGCCCGTCCCCGAGGGCGACGAGGCCCTCCCCGAAGGCACCCCCGTAGAAGCCGTCCCGACCGGCCCGGGCCACCGCCGTCAGCGCCTCGGCGGTCCGGGGCCGACGGAGGCGCTGGCCGGCAGCCACGGGACCCCGAGCCCAGTCGTCGACCCCGGCCACCTCGGCGACCAGGGGCGCGGTGAACGCCAGCAGGGGAGAGGCGGGGAAGCCGTCGGTGGCGTAGCCGACGGCGGGGGCCAGGACCTCGGCCAGCGGGCGCCGGCCGTGGCGCTCGTGGAGGGCGCACCAGCCGTCGACGCAGCCGGGCACCGTCACCGCGCGGAGATCGCCACGGAGGGGCACCCGGTCGAGGCCGTCGGCGGCGAAGGACGCCGGGTCGGCCCCGGAGCCGGCCCGCCCCACCGCGGCGAGGACCTCCGGGGGACCCTCGCCGTCGTGGACGAGGGCGAAGAGGTCGCCGCCCATGCCGCAGAGGTGGGGGGCCACCACGGCCATCACGGCGTTGGCGGCGATGGCGGCATCGACGGCCGTACCGCCGGCCTGCAGCAGCGCCAGACCGGCCGAGGAGGCCAGGTGGTCGGCGCTGGCGACGAGGCCCTGCGGGGCGTGGACGGTCGTGGTCGACGGCCGGGCCATCGGCCGACGCTACCGACCGACGGACGGGCCGGGAGCCGCCGCTGCCATCATGGGGACGTGGGTGACCTGCTGGCCCGGCTCCGGGGTGCCGTGGGCGACGCCGCCGTGGTCACCGACCCCGACGTGCTGGCCCCCCACCTGCGGGACTGGACCGGGCGGTTCCAGGGCTCGGCCCGGGCCCTGGTGCGGCCGGCGACGACCGAGGAGGTGGCGGCCGTGGTGGCCGCCTGCCGGGCGACCGGCACCCCGCTCGTCACCCAGGGGGGCAACACCGGCCTCGTCGGCGGGGCCACGCCGGTCGCCGGGGGCGTGGTCCTGACGACCGGTCGGCTGCGCCGGGGCCCGACGGTCGATCCCGCCGCCGGCACGGTCGTGGCCGGCGCCGGGGTGACCCTCGGCGACGTCCAGCGAGCCGCCCGGGCCGAGGGCTGGCGCTACCCGCTCGACCTGACCGCCCGCGACACCGCCACCGTCGGTGGCACCGTGGCCACCAACGCCGGGGGGACCCATGTCGTGGCCCACGGCATGACCCGCCGCCGGTTGCTCGGCGTGGAGGCCGTGCTCGGCACGGGGGCGGTGGTGTCGGACCTGAGCGGGTTGGAGAAGGACAACACCGGCTTCGACCTGGCCGCCCTCCTGTGCGGGTCCGAAGGCACCCTCGGGGTGGTCACCGCCGCCTGCCTGCGCCTGGCCCCGGTGCCCGCCGCCACCGCCACCGCCCTGGTGGGCGCCGACGACCTGGCGGAGGCCGTGACCCTCGTCAGCCGGGCCCGGCGGGCCCTGCCCGACCTGGAGGCGGCCGAGGTGGTCCTCGCCGATGGCGTCGAGTTGGTGACGGCCACCACCGGCCTGGCCCCGCCGCTGCGCCCCCTTCCCCCCGTGACCCTGCTGCTCGAGGTGGCCGGCGCCCAGGGGGCCGAGGACCGCCTGGCCCGGTTCCTGGCCGAGGTGGCGCCCGCCGCGCCGTCGGCCCTCGCCGTCGACGAGCGGGGCCGGGCGGACCTGTGGCGGGTGCGCGAGGAGCACGCCGCCGCCGTGAACACGGTCGGCCCGCCCCACAAGTTCGACGTCACGCTGCCGCCCGGCGCCCTGGTGGCGACCGTGGCCCACGTCCGGGCCACCGTGGCCGGCCTGGTCCCCGGGGCCCACACCTGGGTCTTCGGTCACCTGGGCGACGGCAACCTGCACCTCAACGTGACCGGCGTCGACCCCCACGACGAGCGGGTCGACGCCGCCGTGCTCACCGCCGTGGCCGCGGCCGGCGGCTCCATCTCCGCCGAGCACGGGATCGGCCGGGCCAAGGCGTCCTACCTGGGCCTGGCCCGCACCGAGGCCGAGCAGGCCACCTTCCGGGCCCTCAAGGCGGCCCTGGACCCCGACGCCGTCCTCAACCCCGGCGTCCTCCTCCCCTGATCACGGTCAAGGGGCGGGGACCCACTGGCCGCGGTCCTCGAGGACCTGCTTCAGGACGGCCGGGCGGTCGGTCATCAGGCCGTCGACGCCGAGGTCGAGCAGGCGGGTCATGTCCTCGGGGTCGTCGATGGTCCACACGTGGACCTGGAGGCCGGCACGGTGGGCGGCCCGCACCATCGCCGCGTTGGTGACGGTGACGCCCTTGGCCCGCTCCGGGACCTGGACGCAGGCCGCCGCGGCGGGGTGGACCCGGCCCGACACGGCGTCGAGACGCAGGCGGGCGACCTCCTGGGGGCCCATGGAGGTGCACAGCCGCGGCCCCAGCCGGGTCCGCATGGTCCGCAGGCGCTGGTCCGAGAACGAGCCGATGCACACCCGGTCGAGCGACCCCGTCCGCTCGATGGCGGCGATCAGCGGCTCGACCGAGCCGTCCGCCTTCGGGTCGATGTTGACCCGGACGTCGGGGAAGGCGCCGAGCAGGTCCTCGAGGAGCGGGATGGGCTCCTCGCCGTCGACGCGGGCCGCGGCCACCTCGGCGTAGGGGAGGGCGGCGATCTCGCCCGTCCGGTCGGTCACCCGGTCGAGACGGTCGTCGTGGAAGGCGAGCAGGACCCCGTCGGCGGTGGCGTGCACGTCGGTCTCGAGGTAGCGGTAGCCGAGGGCCACGGCGTGCTCGAAGGCGGGCATGGTGTTCTCGGGCCAGTCGCCGGCGCCGCCCCGGTGGGCGAAGGCCAGCGGCCCCGGATGGTCGAGGAAGGGCCAGCGGACGGTCACCGCGGCACGCTAACCACCGACGGCGCCTCCTGGGTACGGTGACGGCGTGGGCCTTCGCGACCGCTTCGTCGAGGCCGTACACCGCCCCGACGCCGAGATCCCCCTCGACCTGGTCTGGGCCCTGGTGACCGCCCACGCCCACCCGGCCGCCGATCCCGACGACCTGGTCGCCCGCCTCGACGACCTGGCGGCCGCCGTGCGCACCCCGACCCTCGACGGCGTGCTGGCCCACGTGTTCGCCGACCAGGGCTTCACCGGCAACGACGCCGACTACGACGACCCGGCCAACTCCTACCTCGACGAGGTCCTCGACCGGCACCTCGGCATCCCCATCACCCTCTCGGTGCTGACCATGGAGGTGGCCCGCCGCCACGGCGTGCCCCTCGACGGGGTGGGCCTTCCCGGACACTTCCTCCTGCGGGACCGGGTCGACCCCACGGTCTTCGTCGACGCCTTCCGGGGCGGGGCGGTGCTCGACGGCGACGACGTGGCCGCCCTCTACCGCCGCCTGCACGGCGCCGAGGCCCGCTTCGACCCGGCCTGGCTGGCCCCGACCCGCCGGGCCGCCATCTGCTTCCGGATGCTGGCCAACCTCGTCGCCATCCACGAGCGCCGGCGCGACGCCGCCGCCCTGGTCTGGGCCCGGGACCTCCAGGCCGAGGTGGCCGCCGCCGTCGGGGACCAGCGGTCGACCCGCCGCCTGCGGGCGGGGTTCAACTAGCCGTGACCGGCGCCCTCGTCCTGGCCCTGGCCTCCGCCCTGGTGGCCGCCGGGGTCGCCGGCCGCCGCAACGAGCGCCGGCACCGTCAGGAGGCGGCCACCACCGTCGAGCTGCAGGTGGACGACACCGGGGTGCGGCGACGCCTGGGCGACGGTCGCGAGGAGGCGGTCGACTGGGTGGAGATCACCGAGGTGGAGGTCTTCACCACGGCCCGGGGGGTCCACGCCGACGACGGCGTGGTCCTCGTGCTGTTCGGGGACGAGACCCGGGGCTGCCTCGTCCCCAGCCGCCTGGCCGTGGCCCACGGCGTCGTCGAGCGCCTCCACGCCCTCCCCGGCTTCGACGGCCGCCGCCTGGTCGCCGCCATGGAGGCCGACCCCCCGTCCCGGGCCTCGGTCTGGCAGCGGGCCGACCACTAGGGTCGCCGGCCATGGCAGTCGACGTCCTCGATCGGGTCGAGGCCCTCCTCGCCGACCACGATCCCGCCACCACCGCCCCCCGAGACTTCCTCGGCGCCCAGTTCGACGCCGGCCTGGCCTGGATCAGCTTCCCGGTGGGCAGCGGGGGCCTCGGCCTCGAGCCCTCGGCCCAGCGGGTGGTCAACGAAGCCCTCAGGGCCGCCGGGGCCCCCGAGGCCTACGGCCGCAACCCCATCGGCCACGGCATGGGGGCCCCCACGATCGTGGCCCACGGCAGCACCGAGCAGCAGGCCCGCTACCTCCGGCCCCTGTTCACCGGCGAGGAGATCTGGTGCCAGCTCTTCAGCGAGCCCGGCGCCGGCTCCGACGTCGCCGGCCTCTCGGGGCGGGCCCTGCGCGACGGCGACGAGTGGGTCGTCAACGGCCAGAAGGTGTGGACGACCCTGGCCCACCTGGCCCGGTGGGGGATGCTCCTCGTGCGCACCGACCCCGACGTGCCCAAGCACAAGGGGCTGACCTACTTCGTCGTCGACATGCAGGCCCCCGGGGTCGAGGTGCGTCCGCTGCGCCAGATCACCGGCGAGGCCGAGTTCAACGAGGTCTACTTCACCGACGTGCGCATTCCCGACGCCGAGCGGCTGGGAGAGGTGGGCGAGGGCTGGCGGGTCTCGATGACCACGCTGATGAACGAGCGGGTGGCCATCGGCGGGGCCATCGCCCCCCGCAACTCCGGGCCCATCGGCCACGCCCTCGACCTGTGGGCCAACAAGGTCGACAAGGACCCCGTCAGCCGGGATCGCCTGGTCCGGGCCTGGATCGACGCCGAGGTCAACCGCCTGACCAACATCCGGGCCCAGCAGAACCGGCGGGTGGGCACGCCCGGGCCCGAGGGGTCGGTGGGCAAGCTGGCCTACGCCGAGACCAACAAGGCCATCTACGAGCTCTGCGTCGACCTCCTCGGCCCCGAGGGGACGCTCTACGGCAGCTACGAGATGATCCGCCCCGACCACGCCATGCGCCTCGACGAGACCCAGAAGGCCTTCCTGCGGGTGCGGGCCAACTCCATCGAGGGCGGCACGTCGGAGATCATGCGCAACATCCTGGGCGAGCGGGTCCTCGGCCTCCCGGGCGACGTCCGGGTCGACAAGGACCAGGCCTGGATCGACGTCCCCCGCAACTGACCACCGCCCGGCGGGGGTGGTGGTGGCTCAGGCGTAGCGGGTGCCGAGGCGGAGGTGGCCGGCCTCGTTGAGGCTGACGATGGACCGGTCGCCCGACCGGGAGGCCCGCACGCGGCTCACGCTGGTGTACTCGGGCACGAAGAACATGAGCCGGTCGAGGCCGAGCATGGCCGACAGGTAGGCGTTGATCGTCCCGCCGTGGCAGACGGCGGCCACGGTCCGCCCCGGGTGGGCGGCGACCAGCCCCTCCACCGCCGCGACCACCCGGGCCTGGAACTCGCCGGGGTCGAGGTCCCACTCGCCGGCGAGCATGGCGTGCCACCGGGGGTCGTCGGCCGCCTTCAGCTCCTCGATGGGGACGTACCACGGGGCGTCGCGGTCGAACTCGGCCAGGCCGTCGACGACCTCGACCTCGAGGTCGAGGAGGGTGGCGAGCGGCTGGGCCGTCTCGCGGGCCCGCCGCAGGGGACTGGCCACGATGTGGTCGATGGGCTCGTCGGCCAGCCAGGCCCCCAGGGCGCCGGCCTGGCGCCAGCCGTCGTCGCTCAGCTCGGGGTCGGCCGGCCCGTCACCCCCGTCGATGCGGACGGGCAGGGCGTGGCGGATGAGCAGCAGGTCCATGGCGGCGGCGACCGTACCAAGCCCGGGGCGGCGCCCACGGTGTCGGGGAAGTCCCCCGCCGGAGGGGTCCACCGTCGATAGCGTGAGCGCGTGCGCCGCCGGACCAAGATCATCGCCACGATCGGCCCAGCGTCGGACGACCCGACGACGCTCGTCCGCCTCATCGAGGCGGGCATGGACGTGGCCCGGATCGGCCTGGCCCACGAGGGCCTCGACGCCCATCTCGACCGCTACGACCGCATCCGCAAGGCGTCGGTCGAGGCCGACCGCCCCGTGGGGATCCTCGTCGACCTGCCCGGCCCCAAGGTGCGGGCCGGCCGCTTCCCCGACGAGGGCGTGGTCCTCGCCGACGGCGACCACGTGCGCCTCCAGCCAGGCCTGGCCGCCTCCACCGCCGAGGTCATCGAGGTCAGCTACGACCGCCTCGCCACCGACGTCGAGGTGGGGGACCGGCTCATGTTCGGCGACGGGGCGGTGGTCATCGAGGTCACCGACCGCGACGCCGACGGCCTCCGGGCGGTGGTGTGCCACGGCGGCCGCCTCCAGGGCCGACCCGGCATCCACATCCCGTCGGACCGGCTGCGCATCGCCTCGCCGACGCCGGAGGACCTCCACCTCCTCGACGCCTTCGTCGAGCGGGGGGTGGACATGGTCGCCATCTCCTTCGTGCGCTCGGCCCACGACGTGCGCCGGGTCGGCACCGAGCCCCACCCCCGGGGGCCGCTGGTCGTGGCCAAGATCGAGACCCGGGCCGCCGTGCAGAACCTCGAGGGGATCATCGAGGCCTCGGGGGCGATCATGGTGGCCCGCGGCGACCTGGGCGCCGAGCTGCCCATCGCCGAGATCCCGCACCTGCAGAAGCACATCATCCGCACCTGCATCGCCCTGGGCCGGCCCGCCATCACCGCCACCCAGATGCTCGAGTCGATGGTGCACTCGGCCACCCCCACCCGGGCCGAGGTGACCGACGTGGCCAACGCCGTCTTCGACGGGACCAGCGTGGTGATGCTCTCGGGCGAGACCGCCATCGGCCACGACCCCGTGCTCACCGTGCGCACCATGGCCGACATCGCCCGCCGGGCCGACGAGGAGTTCGACTACGACGCCTGGGCCCCCCAGCTCAGCGGCCTGGTCCACACCGAGGAGGGCGACTCCGACACCCGGGTCACCGACACCATGACCATGGCGGCCTGGCGGGTGGCCTCCGAGATGCGGGCCGACGCCATCCTCTGCGTCTCCCGCACCGGCTTCACCGTGCGGGCCATGGCCCGCTTCCGGCCCAAGGCCCGCATCCTCGGGTTCTCGCCCGACGAGCGCACCGTCCGACAGCTGACCATGAGCTGGGGGGCCACACCCCTCTACATGGAGCAGAGCGGCGGCAACGAGGCCCTGGTCCGCTCGGCGGTGCGGGCCGCCCGCGACTCGGGCGAGCTGCGCTCGGGTGACACCGTCGTGGTGCTGGCCGGCTCCGACGACCGGGCCCGGGCCACCGACGTCCTGCGCCTGGTGCGGGTGCCCTGATCGGCGCCCGGGCGTCCCGCCGCCGGCGGCCTCGCCGGCGGGGCCCGGTGGTGTTCGTGCTGACCGGCGGCGGCAACCTCGGCGCCATCCAGGTGGGCATGCTGCGGGCCCTCACCGAACGGGGGATCCGCCCCGACCTGATCCTGGGCTGCTCGGTGGGTGCCCTCAACGGTGCCGCCTTCGCCGCCGACCCGACCATCGCCGGCGTCGACCGGCTCGAGGACCTGTGGCTGCGCCTGGCCGGCCCCGACGTGATGCCGTCCGGGGGCTGGCTGCCGTCGTCGGTCCAGCTGGCCAAGAAGGGCGAGGCCATCCACGGCAACGAGGGCCTGCGCGAGCTGATCGAGCGCATCCTGCGGCCCCGCACCTTCGCCGAGCTGAAGGTCCCCTTCCAGTGCGTGGCGACCCGGGTCGACCCGCCCGCCGAGGTCTGGTTCGACGACGGGCCCCTGGCCGAGGCGATCCTGGCCTCCGCCGCCCTGCCCGCCGTGTTCCCGCTGGTCGAGATCGACGGGCACCGCTACACCGACGGCGGGGTGGCCGCCGACATCCCGTTCCGGCGGGCCGACGAGCTCGGCGCCCGTCGGGCCTACGTCCTCTCGGTGGGGACGCTCGACCGCCGCTGGCAGGAGGTGAAGCGCCCCGTGGACGTGGCCATCCAGGCCCACTGGCTCTCGCGTCGGCTCCGCTACGACGAGGACCTGGCCGCCCTCGACGGCCGCATGGACCTGGTCCTGCTCCCGTACGGCGACCCACCCCGACCCCGCTACGACGACTTCAGCCACACCGCCGAACTCATCACCCAGGCCCACGCCGCCACCGCCGCCCACCTCGACGCCCTCGCCGGCGTCGAGCCACCGCCGGCCCCCACCGCCGCGGGTCCCGACGCCTAGGTTGCGACCATGAGCAACGTCAGCTTCAGTTCCGGATTGCCCGAGACCGTGCTCGACCCCGAACCCGACGCCGCCCTCACCGCTCTCGCCGACGCCGGCGACGACCCCCGGGCCGTGGCCCTGGTCTGCACCCGCTGGCCCCGCTTCCTCGGCGCCTGGGCCCGGCTGGGCGACCTGGCCCCCGACGACGCCCACGCCTACGCGGCCTACCGCACCGGCTACCACCGGGGCCTCGACCGCCTGCGCCAGAACGGTTGGCGGGGGAGCGGCTACGTCCGCTGGGAGCACCCCGAGAACCGGGGCTTCCTCGCCGCCCTGGCCGGCCTGGCCCGGATCGCCGAGCGCATCGGCGAGGACGACGAGGCGGAGCGGTGCGCGCTGTTCCTCGCGCAGCTCGACCCGGACTGGCCGCCGGCGTAGCCCCGCCCCGCCGGTCGACTTGCACCCAGGGGCGAACGCGTGTTCGATGGGCCCATGACCGACCTGCGGCACCAGTTCCTCATCCTCCAGCGCTCGGTGGCCATGCTGCCGCCGGGCGAGAAGGCCCTCACCCGTGACCAGGCCTTCGACGTCCTGGCCACGGTGGAGGACCTCTACCAGCGCCTCGACCACCTGAAGGCGGGCCTGCGGGCGCTGCTCGACGACGACCTCAGCGCAACGGGATGACCTCGCTGCCGCGACGGTAGGCCCCGGCCCCCAGCAGACGGACGCCCAGGTGGTAGAGGCGGGCCAGGTCCTCGCAGGTGGCCCGGGTGAGGGGGTTGTGGGGGTGCAGGACCCGGCACGACGCCAGGAGATCGGCCCGGAACCACCCGTCGCAGGTCGCCCGGCGGGCCCAGTGCCCCCGGTAGCACCCGTCGTGGTGCACGCAGGCGTGGGCGAAGTCGAAGCGGGCGGGGATGCCCAGGTGGAGCCACCAACCGGTGTCGGGCACGGCCGAGCACCCGTCGGTGGTCCAGGGGTGCGCCCCCGAGTTCGCCGGGGTGGCGGTCACCCCACGGGGACTGGCCCCGGCCGGCACGGTCGGTCCCAGGACGGTGACGCCCAGGAGAACGGCCAGGACCGTGGCCGGTCCGAGCAGGACGACCAACCGGAGCCGGCGGTGGGTGGGACGGCAGGACATGGATGACTCCTCACGGCCCCCTGCCGCCGCCGAGTCTGGACCGTCCGGGCCGCCGGATCAAGGGCCGGTCCCGGCCTACGATCGGCGGTCATGGACATCGCCGGACCCCAGCTGGACGCCTTTCCGGAGCACGGGACGGGGACCGACGAGCTGCTGGCCGAGATCGACGAGGTCCGCGCCGGCGACATCGACTGGCGGGGCGGGCGGGCCTTCAGCCTCGTGTACCACCACGACCAGCCCGAGCTGGAGCGCCTGCAGCACGAGGTGGCCGAGCGCTTCCTCCACGAGAACGCCCTGAACCCCTTCGCCTACCGCACCCTGCCCCGCATGGAGCAGGAGATCGTGCTCATGGCCGGCGACCTCCTCGGCGGCGAACCGGGGGCGGGCTCGGTGACCTCCGGCGGCACGGAGAGCATCTTCCTGGCCGTCCAGGTGGCCCGCGACGACGCCCGGGCCCGGGGCATCGCCGAGCCCGAGCTGGTCACCGCCACCACCGCCCACCCCGCCTTCGCCAAGGCGGCGAAGTACCTCGACATGTCCCACCGCAAGCTCCCGGTGGGCGACGACCTGCGCCTCCACGGCGACACCGTGGCCGAGGCCGTCGACGAGCGCACGGGCCTGGTGGTGGCCTCGGCGCCCTGCTACCCGTACGGCGTGATCGACCACGTGGCCGACGTGGCCGCCGCCGCCTCGGCCGCCGGGGTGCTCTGCCACGTCGACGCCTGTCTCGGGGGCTGGCTCCTGCCGTTCTGGGCCCGCCTGGGCGAGCCCGTGCCGCCGTGGGACCTCCGGGTCCCCGGCGTCACCTCGCTGTCGGCGGACGTGCACAAGTACGGCTACGCGTTCAAGGGGGCCTCGACGGTCCTCTACGCCCGCAAGGACCTCCACCGCCACCAGGTCTTCCTGTACGACGAGTGGCCCGGCGGCCTCTACGGCTCGTCGACCACCGCCGGCACCCGCCCGGGGCCACCCATCGCCGGGGCCTGGGCCGCCATCCGCCACCTGGGCGCCGACGGGTACCTCCGCCTGGCCGAGGTCGTGCGGGACACCACCCGGCGGTTCCAGGCGGGTATCGCCGCCGTCGACGGCCTGGCCGTGACCGGCGATCCGGACCTCTCGGTGTTCGAGTTCGGCTCCGACACCCTCGACATCGGCGGGGTGGCCGACGCCATGGACGACCGGGGCTGGAACCTCGACCGCCAGCAAGGTGGCCTGCACGTCATGGTGTCGCCCGGCCACGCCCGGGTGGTCGACGCCTTCCTCGCCGACCTGGCCGACGCCGCCGCCGACCACGGCGCCAGCCGCGGCCGGGCCGCCACCTACGGCGGCACCGTCTGAGCACCGTCCCGCCCGCCCGGCGGCCCTTCGCCGGGGCCGTCCTCACCGGTGGCGCCAGCCGCCGCATGGGGACCGACAAGGCCCTGCTCCCGATCGGCGGCCGCGCCCAGGCCCTGCGGGTGGCCGACGCCCTGGCGGCAGCCGGGGCCGAGCGGACCGTGGCCGTGGGCGGGACCGGGGCCGACCTGGCCGCCCTCGACCTCGACGTGGTGCCCGACGCCCATCCCGGCGAGGGCCCCCTCGGCGGGATCCTGACTGCGCTCGACGCCCTCGTCGACCACGAGGTCGTGGTCGTGCTGGCCTGCGACCTGGTCGCCCCCGACCCCGACGCGGTGGCCGCCGTGGTCGAGGCCCTCGGGACCGCCGCCGTGGCCGCCCCCGCACGGGACGGGCGGCTGGAGCTGCTGCACGCCGCCTACCACCGGCGGGCCCGGCCACACCTGGCCGCCGCCTTCGCCGCGGGGGAGCGGGCGGTGCACCGGGCCTGTCGGGGCCTGACCGTGGCGGCCGTCCCCGGGCTGGCCGACCACGCCCTGCAGGACGCCGACCGGCCCGAGGAACTGCCGCCCGGGGCGGGGCCGGTCCCGGGTGCGCCGGGACCCGCCCGGTAGCCTCGCCCCGATGCACGTGCCCGAGATCGACATCTCCGACCTGGCCGGCCGCCTCGACGCCGGCGACTACGTGCTCGACGTGCGCAACCCCGACGAGTGGGAGGAGGCCCGCATCCCCGGGGTCACCCTCATCCCCATGGAGGAGCTGAGCGAGCGGGTGGACGAGGTCCCCACCGACCGCCCGGTGCCGGTGGTCTGCCGGTCGGGGAACCGCAGCCTCCACGCCTCGTCGTGGCTGCGCGAGCGGGGCGTCGACGCCATCAACGTCGCGGGCGGGACCCTGGCCTGGATCGACGCCGGGCGCCCGTTCGACTCGGGACCGGCGACCCCCTGAGCCCCGACCCCACCCCGACCGTCGTCACCGACGACGCCGAGCTGGCCGCGCTGGTCGGCCGGCTGGCCGAGGTCGAGGTGTGGGCCTTCGACACCGAGTTCCACCGGGAGCGCACCTACTTTCCCGAGCTGGCCCTGGTACAGCTGGCCTGGGACGACCAGGTCGTGCTCGTCGACCCCCTCGAAGTCGACATCC
The DNA here is from genome assembly GCA_964438115.1 of uncultured Iamiaceae bacterium. Taxonomy (GTDB): domain Bacteria; phylum Actinomycetota; class Acidimicrobiia; order Acidimicrobiales; family DATDAH01; genus DATDAH01. The sequence goes on along the minus strand of CAYTJS010000020.1, from coordinate 7,856 downwards.
GGGGGCTGATCCCGCTGCTCGAGGGTCCGGGCCTGGCCGTGGTCCACGCCGCCAGCCAGGACCTCGAGGTGCTCCTCGCCACCTGCGGCACCGTGCCCCGCCGCCTCTTCGACACCCAGCTCGCCGCGGGGTTCCTGGGCTCCTCGACCCCGTCGCTGGCCACCCTCCTGAGCAGCGAGCTGGGGGTGCGCCTGCCCAAGGCCGATCGCCTGAGCGACTGGCTGCGGCGCCCCCTGAGTGAGCGCCAGCTGGCCTACGCCGCCTCCGACGTGGCCCACCTGGTCCAGCTGCACGAGATCCAGGCCCGACGGCTGGCCGACGCGGGGCGGCTGGCGTGGGCCGAGGGCGAGTTCGCCACCCTGCTGGCCGACGCCCACACCACCCGTGACCCCGACGAGGCCTGGCGCCGGGTGAAGGAGGCCCGCCGGCTGAAGGACCGCCCGGCGGCGGTGGCCCGGGCCGTGGCCGCCTGGCGGGAGCGTCGAGCCGCCGAGGTCAACCGCCCCGTCCGCCACGTCCTGTCCGACCTGGCCATCGTGGCCATCGCCCAGCGGGCGCCCCGCACCGTGGCCGAGCTGGCCGACGTCCGTGGGGTCGACCGGGGCGTGGCCAAGGGCGCCGTGGGTCAGGCCCTGCTCGCCGCCGTCGAGGAGGGCCTGAGCGCCGAGCCGCCCACCGCCGACGGGCCCGCCGAGCTGAAGCGCGAGCTGCGACCGGCCGCCACGCTGGCCTCGGCGTGGCTGGCCCAGCACGCCCGGGACCTGGAACTCGACCCCGGGATGCTCGCCACCCGGGTCGACATCGAGGCCTACCTCGGCGGCGACGGACGCAGCCGACTGCGGGAGGGCTGGCGGGCCGAGGTGGTCGGCGACGCCCTCGACGGCCTGGTCGACGGGTCGGTGGCGGTGGCCTTCGTGGGCGGGGAGTTGGTGCTCGAGGAGCGCTCGCACCGTCCGGTGACACCGCTACACTCCGGCGAGCACGGACGTCGGGACGGGGAGAACACCCGATGAAGAAGGGTCGACATCGCCGCTTCGAAGAGGCACGGGCCCTGAAGCGCTCGCGTACCGACTTCGACGATCTCCTCGAGGGTGGCAACCAGGAGCCCTGCGAGGAGTGCGGCGCCGAGCCCGGCGACGACCACGCCAGCTGGTGCCTGGCCGCCGAGGCCCTGAACGAAGAGGACTGGGCGACCTGAGCCCCCGGGTCCGTCAGGCGCGGGCCCGCCCCTCGACCCAGCCCCCGGGCGCGCCGGGGCGCACCACCGCCGGCCGGACCGCGTCGGGTGCCGCCTCCTGGCCCCCGAGGGCCAGGTCGATGGCCCGCTCCACGTCGCTGGGGTCCATCACCACCACCGTCGGCCGTCCCGCGGCGCGGGCGGCCAGGGCGTGCTCGGCCCGCTCCCGGTTGCGGTCGCGCACCCGCTCGGGGACGTCGACGAGGACCCGGCCCACCAGGATCCCGCTGGGCCGGCTGCGGTCGCCCCGGCGTCGCGGGTGGTGGTAGCGCAGGAGGCCCGAGTGCAGCGTGCCGGCGACGGCCCGGAAGGGCTCGACGGGCAGGCCCCGACGGCGCAGGGCCCGGACCAGGGACACCAGGACGGCGTGCTGGGCCCGGGTGCGCCGGTCGCAGAAGGGCAGGATGTCGTCGGCCTCGAGGGGGTCCGCCGCCCGCCCGAGCATGGCCAGGGCCTCGGTGTAGGTCGACCGTCGGTTGCCGGACCGGGCCCGCCGCAGCTCCCGGGTGTCGGGGCGCTTCCGGGCCACCGACGACAGCGCCCGGTGCTCCAGGTACCGACTGGCCCGCACCCCGTTGTGGCGGGCCCGGCGCAGGGTGTCGTCGTCGTAGGAACGGGCCGAGATGGTGTCCACCGACCGGCCGGCGTCACGCACGGCGACGAGGGCGGCGACCAGGACCCGGTTCTCGGGGATGTCGTAGGCCCGGGAGGGGGCGGCGCAGACGTAGACGTCGTTGCGGCCCGGGCTCGACGATCGACACGAGAGGGTCTCGGACCAGAGCACCGGGCCCCGCAGCTCGCCCCGACACTCCTCGGGCTGGTTGGTCATGGCGATGGAGAGGGAACGGATGGTCTGGGGCACGGTGTCCAACAGGGCCTCGGCCTCGGGGCAGGTGGCGAGCATGGCCCCCGACAGCTGACGCACGACGTTGGGGGAGAGGCCCAGCACCGAGTCGACGGCCTCGACCACGTTGAAGGGCCGGAGCAGCAGGTCCCACAGCTCGTGGGTGGCGGTGCGCTCCCCGGTCACCGGCTCGCGTCCGGCGGCCGTGGCGACGGGGTCGGCGGGCCCGTTCACGGTCCCGTGACCACTCAGAGGGCGAGCTCGACGCCCAGCACCTCGCCCATGGTGCGCTGCACCTCGGCCTGCTCGGGGGGGTCGAAGAGGGGCTCGATGGTCCGGTACAGCTTGGTCGCCCGCAGGTCGTCGAACCCCTCGAACTGGGGCAGGAAGTAGGCGTAGAAGACCTCGTAGAGCAGTCGTGACGGGGTGGGGCCGTCCTGGCTCCGGCGGGCCGCGTACTTGGCGGCGTCGAGGTAGACGGCGGGGCCCAGGTCGGTGAACTTCCGCAGGGGGAGGAGTTGCGTGACGATCTCGCCCGGCCCGGCCAGCAGGCGCCGGTACGACTCGTCGTCGGGCGCCCCGACCTCGATGAACGCGAACCGGCGCATGAGGGCGTAGGACATCTCGAACAGGAGGTTCTTGTCGAAGACGTTCATGGTGGCGACGATGCGCCACTTGCTGGGCAGGCGGATGACGTCGGTGTGCGGCGGCGGCTCGACGCCGGCGGGCACGATCGACAGCGGCTTGGGGGTGCCCTTGCGCTTGAACGGCAGGACCACGGGCTGACCCGACAGCACGGTGAAGAGCTGGCCGAAGGCCCGGTCGAAGTTGGATCGGTTGAGCTCGTCGATGACCAGCCAGCGACCGCTCTCGATGGCGTCCACGAAGAGGCCGGGACGGAAGATCAGCCCCTCGGCGGTGGGCTGGAGCCCGCCGATGGTCTCATAGGTCGTCCACTCGGTGGTCGCCGTGGTGGGCAGGTAGCCGGCGCAGAGCATGGCCCGCTGGGCCACCTCGGCGCCCATGTAGGCCAGGGTGGTCTTGCCCGTGCCGGGGGGCCCGGTGAGGATCACGTGCTTGCCCGAGTCGATGGCCGCCACGAACTGGTCGAGGACGTGGTTGGGGAAGCGCATGCCGTGCGTTGCCGCGGTTCGTTGGAGCTCCTGGGCGGAGAAGTTCGCCATCGAGGGTTCCGGTCGGCCGAAACGTCGGCGCCGTGAGTCAAAATGGGGTGGCATGGCCGGTGAGTTCGACGACATCCGACAGCGGCTCGAGACCATCAGCGAGGAGTTGGCCGACCTGGCCATCGCCCGCTTGCGCGAGTCGATCGACGCCGGGGGCCACGAGCTACCGGTCGACGAGAAGCGCCTGACCCGGGCCCGGCGGGCGGTGGACAAGGCCGTCCACCTCCTCCAGGAACCCGACGACGACCCCTTCGACGCCTGAGTCGCCGTCGGCTCGTCGCCCTCAGCCGCGGGGCGGGTCGGCGGGGGGCGGTTCGTCGGCCGGGGCAGAGGCCAGGGCGTTGAGCCGGGCGATGAAGGCGTGCAGTCGCCCGAAGTGGCGGATGTCGAACTCGAGGGCCAGCCGGGGCAGCTCGAGGTGGTCGTCGTCGGCCACCTCGTCGGGGAGGGGGTCGGTGACCTCGATGCGGCCGTCGGCGGCCAGCATGGGGCCGAACTCCTCGTTGAGGGCGGCCACCTCGTCGTCGGTGGGCCGGGCCCGGAGGCGCACGACGAGCGTGCGCCCCACCCACCGGATGGACTGGTAGTTGCGGTAGAAGCCGACCACGGCCTCGACGGCGGCGGCGCAGTCGTCGGTGATGGTGAGGATCGACAGGTCCTCGGGGGCGATGTAGCCGCCCGTGGCGACGTGGTCGAGCACCCAGGCGCGCCAACTCGACCAGTAGGTACCACCGGGCTCGTCGAGGAAGACCACCGGGGTGGGGATCGACTTACCCGTCTGCTGCAGCGTGAGCAGCTCGAAGGTCTCGTCCAGGGTGCCGAAGCCGCCGGGGAGGCAGATGAAGCCCTGCGACTCCTTCACCAGCTCCAGCTTCCGGGTGAAGAAGTACTTCATCGAGACGAGCTTGTGGTCGCCGGCGATGAAGGGGTTGGCCTCCTGCTCGAAGGGCAGGCGGATGTTGACGCCGAAGGCGTTGTCCCGCCCCGCCCCCTCCAGGCCGGCCGCCATGATCCCGGGCCCGGCGCCGGTGATGACCATCCACCCGCGGCGGGAGAGGTCGGCGGCCACCTCACGGGCGGCGAGGTAGAGCGGGTCCTCGCCCTGGACCCGGGCCGAGCCGAAGATGGTCACCTTGGAGCGCTCCCGGTAGGGGGCGAAGGCGTTGAAGGCCTCCCGCATCTCGGCCAGGGCGGCGGCGGTGATCTTCAGGTCGAGGCGATCGGCGTCGTCACCGGCGAGCAGGACCCCCGAGGCGACGATGTCGAAGAGCAGGTCCCGGTCCTCGTCGGCCCCGACGGCGTCGAGGAGGTCCTCGATACGGGCCTCCAGATCGGGCGAACCGGGGCGGACCCGACGGCTCACGCCCGGGCCACCCGCCGGTAGAGCGTGGTGCGCTGCTCGAGGTGACGCCCCAACGGCTCGCACAGGGCCCGGAAGTCGGCCTCGGTGAGCTCCTGGCCGTGCTCGGCGCCGGCGGCCCGGGAGATGTTCTCGTCCATGAGCGTGCCGCCCAGGTCATTCACGCCGGCCTGGAGGAGCTGGGTCACGCCGTCCACGCCGAGCTTGACCCAGGAGGCCTGGATGTTGTCGATCGACCCGCGGTAGGCGATGCGGCCCACGGCGTGCATGAGGACGACCTCTCGGAACGTCGGTCCCCGGCGGGAGCGGCGCTGCAGGTAGATGGGGGCCGCCATGTGCACGAAGGGCAGGGGGACGAACTCGGTGAAGCCACCGGTCTCGGCCTGCAGGTCCCGGGTGCGGACCAGGTGGCGGGCCCACGAACGGGGGGCCTCGATGGAGCCGAACATGATCGTCACGTTGGACCGCAGGCCGACCCGGTGGGCCGTGCGGTGGGCGTCGAGCCACTCCTCGGTGTCGATCTTGTCGGGGCAGAGCACGGCCCGCACCTCGTCGTCGAGGATCTCGGCGGCGGTGCCGGGCAGGGTGCGCAGCCCGGCCTCCTGGAGACGACGGAGGTACTGGTCGAGGGGTTCGCCCAAGCGCTTGGCCCCCTCGGTCACCTCGAGGGCGGTGAAGCCGTGGAGGTGCAGCTCGGGGGCGGCGGCGTGCACCGCCCGGGCCACCTCGACGTAGTAGTCGCCGTCGAAGTCGGGGTGGATACCGCCCTGGAGGCAGACCTCGGTGGCGCCCAGGTCGGCGGCCTCGCGGGCCCGGCCGGCGATGTCGTCGAGGGTCAGCAGGTAGGGGGACCCGCGGAGGTTGAGCGACAGCGGCCCCTTGGAGAAGCCGCAGAACCGGCACTTGAAGGTGCAGACGTTCGTGTAGTTGATGTTGCGGTTGTGGACGAAGGTGACGGCGTCGCCGACGATCTCGGCCCGCAGCTCGTCGGCCAGGGCGGCCACCGCCGCCACCTCGGGGCCCCGGGCCGAGAAGAGGGTGACGATCTCGTCCTCGTCGACCTGCTGGCCGGCCCGGACGCCGGCCAGGACCTCGCCTACGGCGCCACCGGCCGCCGGGTGGCCGGGCACCAGGCGGGGCGGGGTGGTGCCGGCACCGGAGTACCAGCGGTCGTCGCGGCCCAGGCCCTCGGCATCGGAGCGGTCGAGCACCGGGAAGTGCAGGGCCTCGTCCAGCCACCGCCCGGGATCGAGCGCGTACGCCGGGTAGATCGTCAGGCGGGGGGCCAGGGTCGATCCCGCGGCCTCGGTGACCGCCCGCAGGCGCTCGACGGCGGGCCAGGGGCGTTCCGGGTTCACGTGGTCGGCGGTGACCGGGGAGACACCGCCCCAGTCGTCGATGCCGGCGTCGAGCAGACGGCCGAAGTCGTCGGAGAGGTTGGGTGGGGCCTGGAGGTGGACCTCCGGTGGCAGGATCAGCCGGGCCAGGGCGATGGCCTCGAGGTAGTCGTCGGGCGGGCAGGGCGGCGCCTTGTGCATGGCGGTGCCCGCCTTGGGCAGGAAGTTCTGGACGATCACCTCCTGCACGTGGCCGTGGCGGCGGTGGCTGGCGGCGATGGCCTCGAGGGCGTCGACGCGGTCCTGGCGGGTCTCGCCGATGCCCACCAGGATCCCGGTGGTGAACGGGATGGCCAGCTCGCCGGCGGCCTCGAGGGTGGCCAGCCGCCGGGCCGGCTCCTTGTCCGGCGCTCCGTCGTGGCACGGGAGGTCGGCCAGGGTCTCGATCATCATCCCCTGCGACGGCGACACCGTCCGCAGGGCCGCCAGCTCGTCGGGGTACAGGGCCCCGGCGTTGGCGTGGGGGAGCAGGCCGGTCTCGGCCAGCGCCAGGCCGCACATGGCCACCAGGTAGTCGACGGTCGACCCGTACCCGTGATCGTCGAGCCACTGCCGGGCGGCGGGATAGCGCTCCTCGGGGCGCTCGCCCAGGGTGAAGAGGGCCTCGTGGCAGCCGGCCTCGGCCCCCTGGGTGGCGATGGCCAGGACCTCGTCGGGGGAGAGGTAGGGCGACTCGAGGCGGGCCGGGGCGGTGGCGAAGGTGCAGTACCCGCAGCGGTCCCGGCACAGCCGGGTGAGCGGGATGAACACCTTGGGGGAGTAGGTGACCCGGCTGCCGTGGGCCCGGTCGCGCACGGCCGCGGCCTCGGCGAGCAGCTCGGGCAGCGGCCGGTCGAGCAGGTGGTTCGCCATCGTGGGGCGAACACTACCGACGACCGCGTCGAGAACGGGGGCCGCTAGGTTGGCCCCTGCCAACGGGAGTCCGGCGTCACCGGGCTGAGAGGGAGGTGTGGGCCTCCGACCGTCGACCTGATCCGGTTCATGCCGGCGGAGGGAGTGCGCCCATGACCACGACACCGGGACGACCGGGAGCCGCCGATGGGATCGGCCGGCTGCACGTGCTCACCGACCCCGAAGGTCCCCGCGACCCGCTCACGGTCGTCGACGCCGCCCTCGGCGCCGGGGCGCCGGTCATCCAGGTGCGGGCCAAGCAGGCCACCGACCGGGCGCTGCTGACCCTGGCCGAGGCCGCGGTGGCCCGCTGCCGGGCCGCCGGGGCCACCTGCCTGGTCGACGACCGGGTCGACGTGGCCCTCGCCGTGGGCGCCGACGGCGTGCACCTGGGCGACGAGGACCTGCCCGTGGCCGTGGCCCGCCGCCTGCTCGGCCCCGACGCCCTGATCGGCGCCACCGCCCGCGACACCGCCGCCGCGGCCGCCCGGGTGGCCGAGGGCGCCGACTACCTGGGGGTGGGGCCGACGTACGCCACCGGCACCAAGACCGGGCTCCCCGACCCGCTGGGACCGGCCGCCGTCGGGGCCGTGGCCGCCGCCGTCACCGTGCCGGTCATCGCCATCGCCGGCATCGACCGCACCCGGGTCGCCGAGGTCCTGGCCGCCGGCGTGCACGGCATCGCCGTGGTGGGCGCCGTGAGCCGGGCCGAGGACCCGGCCGCCGCCACCGCCGACCTGCTCGCCGCCCTCGGGGGCGCAGCGTGACCGGCGACCGGGTCGTGGTCGTCGGCGGGGGCGCCATCGGCCTGGCCTCCGCCTGGCGCCTGGCCGAGGCGGGCGTCGCCGTCACCGTGTGCGATCCCGCCCCCGCCGGCCATGCCACCCACGCCTCGGCCGGGATGCTGGCCCCGGTGACCGAGGTCCACTACGGCGAGGACGCC
>CAYTJS010000019.1:0-23240 GCA_964438115.1 uncultured Iamiaceae bacterium | reverse complement strand
CTGGATGCGGGCCCACGAACCCGTCTACCGCGACGAGGCCAACGGCCTGTGGGGGGTGACCCGTCACGCCGACCTCCTCGACGTCGAGCGGCGCTCGTCGGTCTTCGTGAGCGGCCGGGGCTACCGGCGCTACCACGAGCCCACCGAGAACAACATGATCGCCTCCGACGATCCCGCCCACCAGCAGCAGCGCCGGCTGGTGTCCCGGGGCTTCACCCCCAAGGCGGTCCGCCGCCACGAGGGGAAGCTGATCGCCCTGATCGACGAGCTGCTGGCGCCGGTGGCCGCCGGCGGTGAGTTCGAGGTGGTCGACGGCCTGGCCGCCCAGCTCCCGGCCCGCATGACCGCCGAGCTGCTGGGCTTCCCCGAGGAGCGCTGGCGCGACGTGAAGGGCTGGTCCGAGCGCCTCATGCGCCTCGACACCGCCCCCCAGGACCCCGAGGTCGAGATGGGGGTCATGGTCGCCTGCATGGAGTTCAACCAGGAGCTCATCACCCTGGCCGAGGAGCGGCGGGCCTGCCCGGCCGACGACCTGATCTCGACCTGGTCGGCCGAGTACACCCACGACCGCCTCTTCCACGAGACCGGCCTCTTCATCGCCGGCGGGGCCGAGACCACCCGGACCCTCATCACCCACGGCCTGCGCACCCTGTGCGACCACCCCGACCAGTGGGAGGCGGTGGCCGCCGACCCGTCGCTCGTGCCGTCGGCCGTCGACGAGATGATCCGCTGGGTGACCCCGCTCAACAACTTCTTCCGAACCGCGGTCGAGGACACCGCCATCGGCGACCAGCCCGTGGCGGAGGGCGACCGGGTGATCCTGCTCTACCCGTCGGCCAACCGGGACGAGGCCGTCTTCGACGACCCGTTCACCTTCGACGTGACCCGCTCGCCCAACCCCCACGTGTCCTTCGGCTACGGCACCCACTTCTGCATCGGGGCCAACTTCGCCCGCTACGAGCTGGGGCTGCTCTTCGCCGAGCTCACCCGGCGCTTCCGGCCCCCGGAGGTGGTGACCGAGCCCGACGTGGAGCCGAACATCTTCGCCCGGGCCGTCCGCAGCTTCACGGTCCGCCTGACCCCGCGTTGAGGCGGTCCAGCAGGTCGGTGGGGATGACCGAGTCGGGGTCCCGCAGGTCGGCCAGTTGGTCCTTCACCCCGACCAGCGAGGCGTAGAGGGGCGGACAGGTCGGGCAACCGGCGAGGTGGGCCTCGACGGCGTGGGCCACCTCGGTGTCGAGGGCCCCGTCGAGGTACTCCGACACGTGGCGGCGGGCGTCCCAGCAGCGCAAGGGGACTCCTCTCGTAGCGTGCTCCCGCTCGACCCCGGCGGCCAGGGCGGTGACCAGGGCCATGCGGCCCCGGCGCAGTCGCTGCTTGGCGGCCGGCAGGGACACACCCTGGAGGTCGGCGATTTCGGCCATGGTCAGCCCGTCGGCGTCGTGGAGCACGACCGTCGAGCGGAGGATGAAGGGCAGGTGGGCGAGGGCGTCCTCGAGGTCCTCGCGGGTCTGGGCCCGCTCGACCACGACCTCGGCGTCGACGGTGTAGGCGTCGTCGGCCCAGCGGCGCTCGACCTCGGCCACCGGGACCTCGCGGGCGGACCGGCGGCCCCGGTCCACCACGAGGTTGTGCAGGATGCGCCGGAGCCAGGCCCCCAGGGGGGCGTCACCGCGGTAGGTGTCGCCCTTCTCGAGGGCCCGGACCACGGTCTCCTGGACCAGGTCGGCGGCGTCGGCCGGCCGCCGGGTCAGGCGCAGGGCCAGCCGGTGGAGGTCGTCGAGGTGCTCGGCCACCTCCTCCGGCGTCAGGCCACCGTCGCTCACCGCGGCGTCACGAGGAGGCCTGGGGCCCCTGCTCCAGCGGGCAGGTGCTGACGCCGAACACGGTGTAGAGGGGGCAGCTGCCCAGCAGGCCGGTGCCCAGCGGGACGAGGCCGACCACGGCCAGCACGATCCCCAGCGTGCCGCCCACGGCGGCCAGGCCGACACCGATCAGCGCCAGGCCGAGGACCACTCGTGCCGCTCGATCCCAGGTGGCTTCGTTCTTCCTGAACATCGTTGGACCTCCCGATCCGATCAATCGATGCCCTACAGACGAACGAGGGGGCCAAAGGGATACATCGCCGTTCCGACGCGGACATCAGGGCAGGGGGAAGCCCTGGGCCGCCTCGAGCACGGCGTAGGCGTCGGTGCGGTCGAGGTGCACCCCCGGGGCGGCGGTGGCGGCCCGGATCCGCTCGGGGGACTGGCTGCCGATGATGGCGACGGGGCGGCTGGCGTGGGCCAGCACCCAGGCCAGGGCCACCGCGGGCCGGTCCACGCCCTCCCGTCGGGCCAGCCCGTCGAGCACCGTGGCCAGCGCCGGTGGCAGGTCGTCGCCGGCCAGGCGGCCGCCGCCCAGCGGGCTGTAGGCCAGGGGGGTGAGTCGGGCGGCCATGGCGTGGTCGAGCACGCCGTCGGTGAGCGGGCGCCGGTCGAGGCAGGAGAACTCGGGCTGGGTGGTGGCCAGCGGGAAGGGGAGGTGGGCCTGCAGGGCCCGGGTCTGCTCGGCCGAGGCGTTGGACACGCCCACCTCGCGCACCTTGCCCTCATCGCGCAGGGCGGCGAGGGTCCCGGCCAGTTCGGCGGGGTGGGTGTACACGTCGACCCGGTGCACCTGGTAGAGGTCGATGACCTCGACGCCCAGGCGCCGCAGCGACGCCTCGCACGCCGCCCGCAGCCCGGCGGGGCTGCTGTCGTAGGGGACGCCGGGGCGGATGCCGCCCTTGGTGGCCAGCACGACGCGGTCCCGCAGCCCGGGGGCGGCGGCCAGCACCCGGCCCAGCAGCTCCTCGGCGGCCCCGAAGCCCGTGCCCCCGAAGTCCAGCCCGTAGACGTCGGCCGTGTCGACGAGCGTGAGGCCGGCGTCGACGGCGGTGCCGATGAGCCGGTCGGCCCGAGCAGGGTCGGTCAGGCGCCAGCAGCCGTAGGCCAGCGGCCCCGAGGTGAGGCCCCCCTCGCCGAGCGGTCGGGGGTCGGGGGAGACGAGTCCGGTGTCGATGCGGCCGTAACGTACCCGGATGGCAGGGGAGGCCTCCGACACCGTCCGCTACGGCGTGGTCGGCACCGGCATGATGGGCGTGGAGCACCTCCAGAACCTGGCCGCGGTGCCGGGGGCGGTGGTCACCGCGCTGGCCGACCCCCACCCGGACTCCCTGGCCCTGGCCGCCACCGTGGCCCCCGGGGCCGCCACCTATGCCGACCACCGGGCCCTGCTCGACGCCGGCGTCTGCGACGCCGTGGTCGTGGCCAGCCCCAACATGACCCACGTCGACGTGCTCCTCGACGTGCTCGCCGCCGACCACCACGTCCTGGTCGAAAAGCCCCTGTGCACGACGGTGGCCGACTGCCGTCGGGTCCTCGCCGCCGCCGAGGACCACCACGGCGTGGCCTGGGTCGGCCTCGAGTACCGCTACATGCCCCCGGTGGCCCGCCTGGTCGAGGAGGTGCGGTCGGGCACCGTCGGCCGCCTCCGGATGCTCGCCATCCGCGAGCACCGGTTCCCGTTCCTGCCCAAGGTGGGGGACTGGAACCGCTTCAACGAGAACACCGGCGGCACCCTCGTCGAGAAGTGCTGCCACTTCTTCGACCTGATGAACCTGCTGTGCCCGGGCTCGCCGGTCCGGGTCCTGGCCTCCGGCGGCCAGGACGTCAACCACCTCGACGAGTCCTACGACGGCCGCACCCCCGACATCCTCGACAACGCCTACGTGATCGTGGAGTACGACGGCGGGACCCGGGCCCTGCTCGACCTCTGCATGTTCGCCGAGGCCACCACCAACATGGAGGAGCTGGTCGCCGTGGGCGCCGAGGGCAAGGTCGAGGCCTTCCTGCCGTCCTCGGAGCTGCGCATCGGCCGCCGGGCCGACGGCTGGTTCGCCACCCGGTCCGAGACGGTGGCCGACGACCGCATCGCCTACGAGGGCCACCACCACGGCGCCAGCTACCTCGAGCACCTCGACTTCCTCGACGCCGTCCGCACCGGCTCGCCGCCCCTCGTCAGCCTGGAGGACGGCCTGGCCTCGGTGGCCCTGGGGGTCGCCGCCCACCGTTCCATCGACGAGGGCCGCCCGGTCACGCTGGCCGAGGTCCTCGAGGTGCCCGACGAGTCCTGAGGGCGTCGCCCTGGGCCGATGGAGCCTCCACCCGACGCCCGACCCCTCAGTTCGTCTCGCTCGTGTCGTCGCCGTCCGATGGCGCCCGGAGGATGGTGAACATCGCCGTGGCGATGGCCAGGGCGGCGCCGAGCCACATGGACCAGGCCAGGCCGTCCATGAAGGCGGCACGGGCGGCATCGAGCAGGCGATCGGCCGCCGGCCCGGCGCCGTCGGCGACGGCGATCGCGCCGCCGATGCCGCTGTCGACGGGTTCGGCCACCTGCGCTGGTAGCCGGCTGGTGACCGGTTGGATGGCGTCGCGGTACTGGGCGTTGAGGACCGACCCGAGCAGGGCGATGCCCATCGCTCCGCCCATCTCGCGGACGGTGTCGTTGAGCGCGGAGGCGACGCCTTGCTTCTCCACGGGTAGGGCGTTGGTGATCGCCGTGGTGGCCGGGCTCATCGAGAGGCCGACCCCGATCGCGAGCACGAGGAGGCCGGGCAGGGCGGAGAGGTAGCCGCCCTCGAGGTCGGCCAGCGAGGCGAACAGGCCGAACCCGGCCGCCAGGAGCAGCATCCCGATCGCGAGGGTGCGACGCAGCCCGACGCGCTCGGCGATCGTCGGGGCCACGACCGAGAGCGGCATCATCAGCAGCGCCATCGGGATCAGCCCGGTTGCCGCCTTGAGGGCCGAGTAGCCGAGCGCTGCCTGCAGGAACTGCACCATCACCAGGAACAGGGAGAACATCAGGGCGAAGACGGCGAACAGGTTGACGGCGCCGGCGGTCAGGGCCCAGTTCTGGAACACGCGGACGTCGAGGAGGGGGTGGTCGCGGTGGAGCTCGGTCCGGATGAAGAGTGCGAGGCTCGCCAGCCCGGCCGCGAGCGCGGCGAGGGTGAGCGTGTCGGTCCACCCCCGTTCGGGACCCTCCTGGATCGCCAGCACCAGCCCGCCGACGGCGATGATCGAGAGCACGGTCCCGGCCAGGTCGAAGCCGGCCTCGACGTGTTCTCGGGAGTGCGGGACGACCAGCGCCGTCAGTGCCAGCGAGGCCACCGCCAAGGCGATCGGCACGCTGAAGATCCACGGCCAGGTCAGGTTGTCGATGATGGCCGCCGACGCGAACAGGCCGATGATCCCCCCGGCGCCGGCGAAGCCGGCCCACGCGCCGACGGCACGGGCACGCTTCTCGGGTGGGAAGGTCGTGGTGATGACCGACAGGGTGACCGGCATGATCATCGCGGCGCCGAGGCCTGCGCCGACGCGCAGGGCGATGAGGAGTTCGGGCGTGCCGGCGAACGCCGACGCCGCGTTGAAGGCCCCGAAGGTGACGAGTCCGGCGACGAGCACGGGCTTGCGGCCCCACCGGTCGCCGATCGCCCCCACCGGCATGAGCAGCGCGGCGAGGGTCAGCGTGTAGCCGTTGATGATCCAGAGGATCTCGCTCTGGCTGGCCTCCAGATCCCCGGCCAGTGCTTGCTGGGCTACGTTGAGGCCCGACACCGACGCCACCACGGCGACGAGCGCGAGGCACATCGCAGTGAGGATGAGTTGGCGCTGGCGAGGGTCGTCGACGACCTCGTCCGCTTCCAGTCGGGGGTCCACGGTCACGGGCTGCTCCTCGGCTCGACACCGGTCAGCCGGTGGTCTCATGGTTGAACGGAGAGTCTAAACGTAGGGTATGGTCATCGCGTGGAATCCGACAGTGACACCGAGGCGATCCGAGCCCCCGCCGGGGCAGGGCCGAGCAGCGCCGAGGTGCCGAACTCGGCGGGTCCGTCCCCGTTGACCCACCGCCAGATCCTTCTCGTGTTCAGCGGGATCCTGGCCGGGATGATGCTGGCGGCGCTCGACATCACGATCGTGGCCACGGCCCTGCCGACGATCGTCGGCGAGCTGGGCGGGCTCGACCACCTGTCGTGGGTGGTGACGGGCTACCTGCTGACCTCGACGGCGTCGACCCCCATCTACGGCAAGTTGTCCGACCTCTACGGCCGCAAGCTGCTCTTCCAGGCGGCGATCGTCCTGTTCCTCATCGGCTCGGTGGCCTCCGGCGTCGCCCAGAACATGGGCGAACTGATCGGGGCTCGCGCCGTGCAGGGACTCGGCGCCGGCGGCCTGATGGCCATGGCGATGGCGATCATCGGTGACATCGTCCCGCCACGTGAGCGGGGCCGGTACCAGGGCTACACCGGCGCGGTCTTCGCCTTCGCCAGCGTTGCCGGGCCGCTCATCGGCGGATTCTTCGTGGACCACCTCTCGTGGCGGTGGGTGTTCCTGATCAACATCCCGATCGGGATCGTCGCCCTCGTCGTGACCAGTGTCGTCCTGCGTCTGGAGTTCGAGCGTCGGGACCACACCATCGACTACCTGGGCTCGGCGCTGTTGGTGTCGGCGGTGGCGTCGCTGCTGCTGGCGACGGTGTGGGGTGGAAACGACTACGCCTGGGGCTCACCGCAGATCGTGGGCCTGCTGGTCGCCGCCGCCCTCTTCATCGTCCTGTTCATCAGACAGGAGCGACGGGCCATCGAGCCGGTGCTGCCGCTCCGGCTGTTCACGAACCAGGTCTTCACCGTGGCGAGCGCAGGTGGCTTCGTCATCGGGTTCTGCATGTTCGGGGCGATCATCTACGTCCCGCTCTATCTCCAGATCGTCAACGACGCGACCCCGACCGAGTCCGGTCTGCAGCTGATCCCCCTGATGCTCGGCGTGGTGTTCGGCTCGGTCGGCTCGGGCCGGATCATCACGGCAACCGGGCGCTACAAGATCTTCCCCCTGGTGGGCACGGCCACCCTCTCGGTCGGCCTCGTCCTGCTGTCGCTCCTCGACGAGACCAGCAGCCGGCTCGAACAGGACGTGGCCATGATCGCCACCGGCCTCGGCATCGGCCTGGTCATGCAGGTCCTCGTGCTCGCCACCCAGAACGCCGTCGATCAACGCGACCTCGGCACGGCCACGTCCGCGAATGCCTTCTTCCGCTCCATGGGCGGCGCCTTCGGCGTCGCCGTCTTCGGCTCGGTGTTCAACGGGCGCCTCACCACCTATCTCGAGGACCTCCTGCCGGCCGGCGCTCGGCTCGACCGCACGGTGCTCGACGCCGGCCCCGAGGCGCTCCGCCGGCTACCGGCCGACGTGCAGGCCGTCGTCCTCGACGCGTTCGCCCGGGCGCTGCACGTCATGTTCCTGGTGGGTGTGCCGGTCGCCGTCGTCGGCTTCGTCCTCATCCTCTTCCTCCCGGAGCTCCCCCTCCGGGGGGCGGCGCACACCGGTGTCGAAGCCATGGAGGAAGATCTGGCCGTGGTCTTCGAGCCCGCCATCGACCCCGACACCGCGCCCCGACTGCTCGAGCCCGGCCGCGACGAGCGGAGGGGGCGATGACCACCGACCGACCCGTCGGCCTTCCTCAGGGTGCTCACCCACAGGCACGGATCGACGCGGCCACCGCGCTCCGGCGGCTCGGCCACACCCTCGTCGGCCACGACGTCGACCTGGCCCTCTTGGAGCGCATCGAACGCACGGCGAACGAGTTCGCAACCGTCGCCGCCGGTGCACCGCGCCGATCCCGCCGAGCCGAGCTGATGGGCCACGAGCGTTTCACCGAGGCCATCGAGGCCGGCGGCCTCAGTGTCGAGCTCAGCGACGACCGCCCGCTCGAGCTCTTCGCCGATTCGGTGGTGTCCGGTGCGGCGAACCCCATGGGCATCGCCATCCGGGCCCGCCGAGACGGCGACGAGGCCGTCGCCGACGTGACCCTCGGGCCCGCGTTCGAGGGGGCCCCCGACCGCGCCCACGGGGGTGTGGTGGCCGCGATCATCGACGAGACGATGGGTTTCCTCCTCCCGATACTCGGCGTCATCGCCTTCACCCGCAGCCTGACCGTCGACTACCTCGCGCCCACGCCGCTCCACGAACCACTCGAGTTCCGGGCCCGGCTCCGAGAGCGCGCCGGGCGTCGCCTCTCCATCGACGCCACGGGCACCGCGGCGAGTTCGGCCTTCGTCGAGGCCACCGCCACCTTCGTGGAGATCGACCTCGGCGCCTTCACCCTCGGCTCGGTCATGGGCGATGGCGCGGGTCGATGACGACCGAACGCCAACCGAGCGACACCATGCCCCTCCCGATCGACGAGCTCACCCTGGTGAGCGTGGACGACCACCTCGTCGAGCCGCCCGACCTCTTCGATGGGCTTCTCCCCGCGTCGCTGGCCGAGCGTGCGCCTCGGGTGAGGAGGACGGCATCGGGTGCCGATGTCTGGGTGTTCGAGGGTCAGGAGATCCCGAACATCGGTCTGAACGCCGTCGCCGGGCGACCGCCCGAGGAGTACGGCGTGGAGCCGACGTCGTTCGACGAACTGCGACCCGGTACCTACGACGTCGATCGACGTGTCGACGACATGAACGCGAACGGGGTGCTGGCGTCGATGTGCTTCCCGTCGTTCCCCCAGTTCTGCGGCCAGGTCTTCGCCAAGACGGCGGACCGCGATCTCGGGCTCGCGGTGCTCCGTGCCTACAACGATTGGCACATCGACCGGTGGTGCGGGGCTCATCCGGGCCGGTTCATCCCCCTCGCCGTCGTGCCGCTGTGGGATCCCGACCTGATGGCCGACGAGGTCCGCCGCGTGGCGGCGAAAGGCTGCCACGCCGTGACCTTCTCGGAGAACCCCGAGAAGCTCGGGCTCCCGAGCTTCCACGACGACCACTGGGACCCGTTCTGGACGGCCTGCGCCGATCTCGGCACCGTCATCTGCCTCCACCTCGGCAGCTCGTCGGAGGTCGTGATCACCTCGCTGGCCTCGCCGATCACGACCATGATCTCGCTGCAGCCGATGAACCTGATCCAAGCCGCAGCCGACCTCCTGTGGTCGCGGGTCGTCCGTCGGTTCCCCGTGCGGATCGCCCTCAGCGAGGGCGGCATCGGTTGGATCCCGTACTTCCTCGAACGGTGCGACTACGTCCACGAGCGCCACCACCGGTGGGCCGGTTCCGACTTCGGTGGGCGTCTGCCCAGCGAGGTCTTCCGTGAACGGTTCGTCACCTGCTTCATCTCCGATCAGGTCGGGCTCGAGCAGCGGGAGCGAATCGGCGTCGAGAACATCTGTTGGGAGAGCGACTATCCCCACTCGGACTCGACGTGGCCGGAGTCACCCGAGCGCCTCGCCCGTTGCCTCGACGGGCTGAGTCGACAGGAGATCGCGGCGATCACCCACGAGAACGCGCTGCGCCTGTTCCAGTTCGATCCCTTCCTCCATCGACCTCGGTCGGCCGGCACCGTCGGGGCGCTGAGGGCGCTGGCCGACGGCGTCGACACCTCGGTGGCGCCCCCCGCACCCGACGTCGTCCCCCCGGTGGAACCAGTGACGCTGCTCAGGCTGATGGAGGACGCGCAGGGCGTCCTCGATGCCGCCGGCGGGGTCGGAGATCCTCAGGGCACGACCTGAGGCCGACGTCAGCGGGGGGCGATCGTGGCCGTGACCGGCAGCGAGGTGAAGCCCCGGAGGATGGCACTGCCCGTCCGTTCGGCGGCTCCGGCGGGTTCGAGGCGGACCGCGTGATCGCGCAGGGCTCGCAGGGTCTCGGCCGTCTCGGTTCGGGCGAGATGGGCCCCGAGGCAGTAGTGGATGCCGTGACCGAGCGCGACCTGGTCGCGTGTGTCGCGCCGCAGGTCGAAGCGCTCGGGGTCGTCGAACACCGTGCTGTCCCGGTTGGCGGCGGCGAACAGGATGAGCACGTCGTGACCGGCGGGTAGCTCCACCTCGCCCACCGCGACGCGCGAGGTGGTGCGTCGGGCGAGGCCCTGGATCGGGCCGCAGTAGCGCAGACCTTCCTCGACGGCGGGGCCGATCGCTTGTGGATCGTTGAACACCAGGTGCGCCTGGTCGGGGTGGTCCCACAGGGCCTCGACGAGGTTTCCGAGCAGGTTGGTGGTGGTCTCGTTGCCGGCGACGAGGAGGAGCACACAGAACATCACGACCTCGAAGGGCTCGAGACGGGTGCCGTCATCGTCGGGGGCGGCGATGGCGCTGATGAGGTCGTCGGCGGGGTCCTGGCGTCGACGCTCGGTGACCTCGATGAAGAAGGTGACCATCTCGGCGATGTCGCTGCGGGCGGCGTCGAGGTCGACATCGGCGCTCAGGGTGCCGACGAGGGCGTCGGACCAGCGTCGGAAGTCGCTGCGCCGCTCGGCGGGGATCCCGAGGATCTCGGCGATCACCGTGACCGGGAGCGGGACGGCCAGCTCGTCGACGAGATCGACCGGGCCCGCGGTGGCCTTGTCGACGAACGCGGCGACGAGTTCGTCGGCGAGGGCGGCCACCCGGGGCTCCCAGCTCGCGATCGCCCGTCGGGTGAACGGCCGGGACACGAGGCGTCGGAGCTCGGTGTGCGTCGGCGGGTCGCTGGCGATCAACACCCGAGAGCCGATGGCCTGATCGAACCCGATCGCCGAGCTTCGTCCTCGGCGGTCGCTCGGTCCGATCGCGCCACTCATCAGGGACCGATAGCCCCCCTGGGAGGAGAAGAGCGTCGGCTGGTGCAGGGCGGCCAGGACGTCGGCGTGCCGGGCGATCAGCCAGCACCCGTTGCGCTCGTCGTACACGGGGCCCGCGGCCCGCAACCGGGCGTAGGCGGGGTAGGGGTCTGCTGAGGTGACCGGATCGAACAGATCGGGGATCGAGGCCCCGGTCGTCGTCATGTCGACGGCTCGATGCCGCCCCACAGCGCCCGGAGCCCGTCGAGCACGCGGTCGACATCGAGACGGCCGTCTCGCATGATGGCGTTGAGGCCGACGACGGTCACCGCCCCGAAGATCGCCGTGGCGGTGATCTCGGGATCGACGGCCTTCAGCGAGCCGTCGGCGGCGCCGTCGACCAGGAGTTGCTGGAGTGGGATGCGAAAGGCGAGGTCGATGCCGGCCGTGATGTCGGGCAACTTGCCGGCCCGTCCGAGGTTGGCGACCAGGAGTTGGGTCGTCGCCGGGTTCGCCGCCATCGTCTCGATCTGGGCTTGGACCACGCCCAGCAGCCGGTCACGGACGGGCGCCGACGACGACGCCGCGACCGCGACGGCCTCGGCGATGTCGCGCAGGGTGGCCGAGAGAAGGAAGGCCAAGACCTGCTCGCGGGAGCGGAAGTGGTAGTAGAGCGTCGCCCGAGGGATCCCGGTGGCCTCGACGATGGCGTCCATGGTCATGTCGTCGAAGGAGGTTCCGACCTGCTCTGCCGTCGCTCGTAGCCGCTGGGCGATGTCGTCGGGTATCTCCAGCATGGAGCTCACTCCTTGGTGGCCGTGGGGGGACGGATGGTGACCGTGCCCTGCGCCGCCGCCACCAGTCGTTCGCCGGAGGTGACGTCGATGCGGACCACGGCGGTCCGCCGTCCGAGGGCGATCACCTCCGAGCGGGCGCGGACGGTGCCGGTTCGCACCGGGGCCAGGAGGTTGAGCTTGAACTCGGTCGTCGCCGCCCACGACCCCCGGGGCATGAGGGGGTAGAGCACGGCGCCGAGCACGTGGTCGACGAGCGTGGACACCACGCCACCGTGGGCGACGCCGAACGGATTGAGGAGGTCGTCGCGGACGTCGACCTCGGCGACCATCGTCCCTTCGCCGACCTCCACGGTACGCAGGCCGAGGTACGCGGGCAGCCCGGTCGCGGCCGCGTCGGACCCCTTGAGGAACTCGGCGATCTCGGGGTCGTAGGCGGGGAATCGGGTGCTCATGCGACGTGGACCTCGACGTCGAGGCGCGAGAGGCCGCGAAGGGTGAGGCTGGGCCGCCATTCGGGCTCGTCGACCAGCTCGATGCGGTCGAAGCGCTCGAGCAGTCGGCGGAAGGCGACGTCGCCTTCGACGCGGGCGAGTTGGGCGCCGAGGCAGTGGTGGATGCCCCAGCCGAAGCTGAGTGGCTGGTTGTCCTCGCGGCCGACGTCGAGCTGGTCGGGGTCGTCGAAGCGGGCCGGGTCACGGTTGGCGCCACCCAGGAAGGTGATGACCACGGTCCCCTCCTCGACGGGGTTGCCGACCACGTCGGCGTCCTCGAGCGCGGTGCGGGCGTTGAGCTGGACCGGGCTCTCGTAGCGCAGGACCTCCTCCACGGCGTCCGGCATCAGGGCCGGGTCGCGGCGCAACCGTTCCAGCTGTTCAGGGTGGCGCAAGAGGGAGAGGAGACCGTTGCCGATCAGGTTCGTCGTGGTCTCGAACCCCGCCCCGAACAGCAGGATCGCCGTGGAGACGATCTCCTGCCGGGTCAGCTCGTCGCCGCCGGCGGACACGTCGAGCATCGCGGAGATCAGGTCGTCCTCGGGGTGGGCCGCCCGCGCGGCGACCAGGTCGTCGAAGTAGGCCATCATCGTCGCCAACGCCGATTCGGCGGCATCGAGCTGCTCGGTGGTCGGCGCCGCCTCGATGAACGCCGTGCTGTCGCGGACGAGCTGGCGGAACGCCGCACGATCTCCGGGTGGGACCCCCAGGAGCTCGCCGATGACGGCGACCGGGAACGGGAACGCCAGGCGGTCGAGCACGTCGGCGGTCCCCCGCTCGGCGAGGTCGTCGAGCAGGGGATCGATCAACCGCTCGATGGCGGGACGAAGGGCCTCGATCCGGCGGGGCGTGAACGCCCGGCTGACCAGGCCCCGTAGCCGGCCGTGCTCCGGAGGATCGGCGAAGAGCATCGTCTCGGACATGCTCGCCAGCCGCTCCCGCCCCCGGGCGTCCGCCGCGCCGGTCAACGCCGAGAGGGTGCCGACCCGCCGGTCGCGTCCCCGCCCGAACCGGCGGTCATGGAGGATCGCCTTGGTGTCGTCGTAGCGAGACAGGCACCAGACCCCCGCCCCCTCGGCGTGGTACACCGGCGCCACCTCCCGCAGCGCCCGGTACGCGGGGTAGGGGTCGTGATCCGGCGACGGCGTCAGGATCGCGGCCAGCAGGTCGTCCGGCGTCGGTGTGTCGAGCATCTGATCCCCCTCGCGCTCGTTCGACGGCCAGCTTACCCATGATTTTGGACGAAGCGTACAAACGGACCGATCAGCGTCGGACTAGGGTCGAATCGATGTCAGCGGCGCTGCCCTTCGAACACGTCACCGAGACCGGCGTGCGACTCGTCGGCGACTCCTACGGGCCCCGATCAGGACCGCCGGTGGTCCTCCTCGGCGGCGCCGGCCAGACCCGCCAGTCCTGGGGCGGGACGGCGCAGCGGCTCGGCGACGCCGGCTACCGGGCCGTCGCCGTCGACCAGCGAGGCCACGGCGACTCGAGCTGGGTCGAGGACGGCGAGTACGAGATGGTCCGCTTCGTCGAGGACCTCGTCGACCTCGCCGACTCGTTCTCCCAGCCACCGGTCGTCGTCGGTGCGTCCCTCGGCGGGCTCGCCGCCCTCATCGGCGCGGGCTGGCGTCGGCTGCGACTCGACGCTCTCGTGCTGGTCGACATCGCACCCCGCATCGAGCTCGGTGGAGCGAGGCGTGTCCTGGAGTTCATGGCCGCCCACCCCGACGGCTTCGAGTCGCTCGACGTCGCCGTCGAGGTCATCGCCGGCTACCTCCCCGAGCGCGAACGACGACCCACCAAGGCCGGACTCGACCGGGTCCTGCGCCAGGACGGCGACCGGTGGCGGTGGCACTGGGATCCCAAGGTCCTCGGCGGCATCGGCCTGATCCTCGAAGGCGACGAGGAAGCCGCCGCTCGGCGAGCCGTGCAGGTCAAGGAGATGCTCCTGGACGCCGCACGGAGGATCGACGTGCCGGCCCTCCTCGTGAGAGGACGGCTGAGCGACGTCGTCACCCCCGAGGGCGCTCAGGAGTTCCTCGACGCCGTGCCCGGCGCCGAGTTCGTCGACGTCACCGGCGCCGGCCACATGGTTGCCGGTGATCGCAACGACGCCTTCGCCGATGCCGTGATCGACTTCCTGGGACGGAGGCACCGAGTCTCGGCCGGGTGAGCAGCCGAATCACGACGAGGTCGCCCCGGGGGAAGAGATCGAGCCGGGTCGGCCGACGACCCGTGGACGGCGATCAGGAGTCGCCGGGGGCCCCGTCGCCGGTGGCTTCCTGGGTGGCCAGGGTCTGGCGGTCGAGCTTCTGCATCGAGGTGAGGGGCAGGGCTTCGACGGTCCGCCCTCGAGCACCTCGACTTCCTCGACGCCGTCCGCACCGGCTCGCCGCCCCTCGTCAGCCTGGAGGACGGCCGGGCCGAGGTCCCGGAGGCCCCCGAGGGCGCCTGAGGTCAGGTCGGGTCGGTGTCGGGCCGGTCGGTGTCGGGGCGGAGGCGTCGGGGGGTGCGGCGGTGTCTGGTGTCGGGTGGGGGTAGGTCGTGGCGGTGGTTGGTCTTCCAGAGGTTGTGGTGGTCGCATTTCCGGCCGCCGTTGGTGAGGTCGGTGGGGCCGCCGTCCTGGTGTTCGACGAGGTGGTCGGCCTGGGTGCGGGGGCCGGTGCGGTCGCAGCCGTAGGGGTGTCCGCAGCGGCGCGAGAGGGCGAAGATGGCCTGGGCCTGGGCGGGGGAGAAGAGTCGGCGCTCGCGGCCGTAGCGGAGGACCTCGCCGCGGGGGTCGTAGAGGATCCCGCGGATGGTGCCGGTGAGGAGGGCGAAGACGACGGTGTTGACGGTGAGGACGGTGCCGTCGTCGAGTTCGTGGAGGGACTCGGCGCCGAGTTCGATGCGGTCGAGTTCGGTGTCGAGGTCGAAGCCGGGGTCGTGGCCGGGGTTGAGGGCCCGGGTGAGGGTGGCGATGAGGGCGGTGAGGAAGGCGGGGTCGACGTGGATGTTGGTGACGTAGCGGCCGGCGCCGAGGTCGTCGCCGTTGTGGTTGGCGGAGCGGCGGGCCATCTCGACCATGGCGTCGGCGCGGCGTTGGCGGGTGGTGCGGCGGAGCTCGTTGGCGGTGGGGGCGCGGCCCAGTCGGTCACGGGCTTCGGCGCGGTCGGCGGCGAGGAGCTCGGCCATGAGCCGGTCGAGTTCGGTCTGCCAGATCTGGAAGCCGTCCCGGTCGAGGTCGGCGTCGATTCGGCCGTGGTCGCCGAGGGGGGAGGAGGAGGCGTGGCGTTCGTCGTGGCGGCGGCGGGCGCGTTCGTCGGCGTCGGCGGGGGCGGCGCGGACGATGGTGTAGTCGACGGTCTGTTCGAAGTCGATGAAGCGTTCGCGGATGGCGGCGTCGAGGAGGGGTTCCTCGACGAACCGGAACCGTTGGGGCCCGAGGAGCCGATGGGCGCGGTGCAGGACGGTGACGTGTTCGTCGGTGATGAGGCCTTGTTGGAGGGCGGCCTGGGCGCGGGGAAGGTCGTTGAGGTGGTGGGCGGTGCGGCGGAGGCGGGCGATGTCGGGGCCGTGGGCGTGGCGGTGGGTCTTGGCCCAGGCGACGACGCTGGTGTGGCCCTCGTGGCGGTGTTCGGCGGTGACCTCGAAGGCGGTGAGGACCTTGGCCTGCAGGGCGGTGATCTTGGCGCCGATGCGCAGGACTTGGTCCAGGGCGTCGGCCTTGGCCCCGCCGGAGAGCCCGATGTAGGGGACGGTCATGGCGGCATCGACGGCGTCGTCGATGTGGTCGAGGTCGCCGGTGAGGCGGATGGCGGGGCCGTCGTCACACCAGATCGCCATGCACTCATGATAGCGAACATACGTTCGTAACGCAACCTCACCCCACACGTACTGGGCCTCCTAGGGTGAGAGGCGGATGTGGATACGTCGCGCGATGTTCCTTCTCGCCCTGGTTCTCGTCGCTGCTCCCGTCCTGGCCTGGTTTCTCGACAGACGCCGTGTCGAGGCGCCGAGAACACAGCAGGTGATTGCCTATGTGCACGCCGCGGCCGTGGTTCTCTATGTGTCGCTCGGGTTCGTCTCGCTGGTGTCGCTCCTGGCCTGAGCGTGGTGCGCCAGCGGTGATCAGGCCTGGCTGTCGGTGGCTTCCTGGGTGGCCAGGGTTCGGCGGTCGAGTTTCTGCATCGGGGTGAGGGGGAGGGCTTCGACGGCCCGCACGGCCTCGGGGAGCTTGTGGGTGGCGAGGCGGTCGGCGGCGAAGGCGCGGAGCTCGTCGACGGTGGGGGCGGGGCGGTCCGGGCGGGGGACCACGACGGCGACGCCGATCTCGCCCATGACCTCGTCGGGGCGGGGGACCACGGCCACCTCGGCGATGGCGGGGTGCTCGCTGAGCACGCCC
The DNA here is from genome assembly GCA_964438115.1 of uncultured Iamiaceae bacterium. Classification (GTDB taxonomy): domain Bacteria; phylum Actinomycetota; class Acidimicrobiia; order Acidimicrobiales; family DATDAH01; genus DATDAH01. The sequence continues at coordinate 6,961 of CAYTJS010000019.1, read as the reverse complement.
TCGACCTCGAGCGGGTAGACGTTGTAGCCGCCCCGGATGAACATCTCCTTGGCCCGTCCGGCCAGGCGCAGGCAGCCGTCGTCGTCGACCAGGCCCAGGTCGCCCGAGTGCAGCCAGCCGTCGCGGAGGGCTCCGGCGGTGGCGTCGGGATCCCGCCAGTAGCCGGCCATCACGCACGGCGAGCGGAGGCACACCTCGCCGATCTCGCCGGCGGGCACGGGTCGGTCGTCCTCGTCGCGGATGGACAGCTCGACGGGGGGCCGGGGTCGACCGACGGTGTGGAAGGCCTCCTCGTCGGGGGCGTCGAAGGCCGTGCCCGTGCCCACCCCGCCGCACTCGGTCGAGGAGTACCGGATCGAGTAGGCGGCGCCGAAGCGCTCGCGGGCTTCCTGCACGAGCGCCGGGGGCGACGGGGCGGCGCCGGCGATGATCGTCTGCACGCAGTCGAGGTCGCGGCGGTCGAAGTCGGGCTCGCGCAGCAGGAGGGCGAGCTGGGGCGCCACCGCCCCCAGCGACGGCACCCGGTGCCGCTCGATCTGGTCGAGGACGGTGGCCGCCCGCCAGCGGCCGATCAGCAGCTGGGTGGTCCGCAGCCGCAGGTACCAGGCCAGCTTGGTCATGAAGCCGACGTGGGCGAACTGGGTCGAGGCGAGCATCGGCCCGCCGCCGCCCCAGGTGTCGCCCACGTCGGCGGCGGTGATCGCCTCGAGCTGGCGCACCCGGAACTCGGCCCCGCGGGGGCGGCCGGTGGTGCCGGAGGTGAGCACCACGGCCACGGGGCGGTCCGGGTCGTGGGGCAGGCCGGGGGGCGCCTCGCCGTCGACGGCCAGGGCCGTCACCTCGTCGGCGTCGTCGAGCACGAGGTCGGGGCCCACCACCTCGAGGGCGGCAGCCCGCTCCGCGTCGGTGAGGCGGGGGTTCACCCCGGCGGTGACCGCGCCCAGCTTGGCCAGGGCCACGTAGGCCACGACGTAGGCGGGCTCGGACGGCAGGGTGAGGGCGGCCACGGTGCCCGGACCCACGCCCCGGTGGGCCAGTCCCACGGCCACGGCGTCGGAGCGCCGGTCCAGCTCGACGTAGGACAGCGGGGTCCCGTCGGCGGCCAGCAGCGCCGGGTGGTCCCCGAACCGGCGGGCGGCCTCGGGGACGATGCGATCCAACACGGGCCCGAGTGTGGCACGGCCGTCCGGGCAACGGTCGTGGCCACGACGACCAGTAGGGTCGGTCCCGCGTGCTGAGCTTCATCCGTTTCGACATGCGGGCCCCCGCCGACGGCCCCGCCACCACCGCCGAGCTGCACTCGGCCACCCTCGACATGGCCGAGTGGGCCGACCGGGTCGGCTTCGACTCGGTGGTCGTGAGCGAGCACCACGCCGCCGAGGACGGCTTCCTGCCCTCGCCCATCGTGGCCGCCGCCGCCATCGCCGGCCGGACCCGGACGGTGGGCATCAGCATCTCGGCCCTGCTCGCCCCCCTCCACGACCCGGTGCGCATCGCCGAGGACCTGACCGTGCTCGACCTCCTCTCGGGCGGGCGGGTCACGACCATCCTCGGCCTCGGCTACCGCCCCGAGGAGTACGAGATGTTCGGTGTGCCGTGGGACACCCGGGGCGCCTGGTTCGACGAGTGGGTGCAGGCCCTGCTCGACGCCTGGGCCGGTGAGCCCTTCACCTACCGCGACCGCAAGGTGCCGGCGGTCACGCCCCGACCCGAGCGCCGGCCGGCGGTGTTCATGGGGGGTCGGTCCAAGGCCGCCGCCCGCCGGGCCGCCCGCTTCGGCCTCGACTTCTTCCCCGACTCCTCCGACCCCGCCCTGCGGGAGGCCTACGAGGCTGCCTGCCGCGACGCCGGGCGCGAGCCGGGCCTCATGATCACGCCCGAGGACCCGGTGACCTTCGTGTTCGTGCACGAGGACCCCGACGCCTACTGGGAGCGCATCGGCCCCCACGTGCTCCACGAGGCCCTCACCTACTCGGGCTGGCAGCGCGAGGGCGAGAGCTCCTCGGCCGCCACCGACGCCCGCAGCCTGGAGGAGCTGAAGGCCGGCGACCGCTTCGCCGTGCTCACCCCCGACGAGGCCGTCGAGCACGGTCGCCGGGGCAACCTCCTCCTCTACCCGCTGTGCGGGGGCATCCCGCCGGCGATCGCCTGGGAGTCCCTCGACCTGGTCGAGCACGAGGTCCTGCCCCGGGTGCGAGCGGGGTCGTGAGCCGGCCGGTCGACCTGGTGGTCAGCCCCGAGGGGATGCTGCTGACCGACCGCGTCGCCGTGGTGACCGGCGCCGCCCAGGGCATCGGGGCGGCCTGCGCCCTGGGGCTGGCCCGCTTCGGCGCCCACGTGGCCCTCTGCGACCGCGAGCCCGAGGGACTGGCGGCCACCGCCGCCGCAGTCGAGGCCCTCGGCCGCCGGGCCGTCACCGCCGAGCTCGACGTGCGCGACGCCGAGGCCGTGGACGCCTTCCTGGAGACGGTGGAGGCCGAGTTCGGCCACGTCGACGTCCTGGTCAACAACGCCGGGGGCACCTTCTTCTCGCCGTTCCTCGACGTCAACCCCCGGGGCGAGGCCGCCCTCATCGCCGAGAACTTCACCCAGGTCACCCACCTGATCCGCCGCACCGTGCCACTGATGGGGGAGCGGGGCGGGTCCATCGTCAACGTGACCTCCATCGAGGCCCACCGGGCCGGGCCCGGCTTCGCCGTCTACTCGGCCATGAAGGCGGCGGTCGAGAACCTGACCAAGAGCCTGGCCCTCGAGTTCGCCACCCGGCGCATCCGGGTCAACTGCATCGCCCCCGACATGATCCCCACGCCCGGCGACGCCGGCCTCTCCGAGGACGCCGCCGCCGCCGAGCGGGACTGGTCGCCCACGGTGCTGCCCGAGATGGGCCACCCCGACGACTGCGCCGCCACCGTGGTGTTCCTCGCGTCGGACTTCGCCCGCTTCCTCACCGGCTCGACGCTGCATCCCGACTCGGGCAACCTGGCCAGCGGCGGCTGGAAACGCCTCCCCGACGGCAGGTGGAGTCTGTAGTGAGGGCTGTTCACCTGGTCGCCGCCTTCGCGGCTCCGCTGCCTACGGCAGCTTCCGGCGACCTGGGGTGCGTGCTGCTGCGCTCCGCTCCGCAGCGTCAGTAGGTTCCACGGACATGGTCGATCTCGCGGACCTGGTGGATCCGGGGCACACGGTGGTGGTGACCCAGGAGTGCCAGGTGGGGGTGTTGGGGGCGGACTCGGCGTTCCCCGCGCTGGCGGGGGTGGCGCGGGAGGCGGGGACCCTCGACGCCATCGGACGGCTGGTGCGGGCGGCCCGGGCCGTCGGGGTCGACGTCGTCCACTGCGTCGCCGCCCGCCGCCCCGACGGGCGGGGCTCGAACCACAACGCCCGCCTGTTCGCCGTGGCGGCGAAGGCCGACGGCCAGCTCACACCGGGGACCGAGGCCGTCGAGGTCTGCCCCGAGATCGGCGTCGAGCCCACCGACGTCGTCCTCACCCGCCTCCACGGCCTGGGCCCGATGGGGGGCACCGACCTCGACCCGGTGCTGCGCAACCTGGGGGCCCGCACGGTCGTCGGGGTCGGGGTCTCGGTCAACGTGGGGATGACCGACTTCGCCTTCGACGCCGTCAACGCCGGGTTCCAGTTCGTGCTGCCCCGTGACGCCGTGGCCGGCGTCCCGACCGACTACGCCGACGCCGTCATCGACAACACGCTGTCGCTGGTGGCCACCGTGACCACCGTCGAGGCCGTCACCGCCTGCTGGACGTGACCGGCCCGGCCACCCCCCGCGCCGCCGACGGGCGGGTCCCCGGCCGTCGGGGACTGGCCACCCGGGCCCGCCTGCTCGACCACCTGACGGAGCTCCTGGCTTCGGGCTCCTACCGCGACGTGCGGGTGGTCGACATCGCCCGGGCGGCGGGCACCTCGCCGGCGACCTTCTACCAGTACTTCGCCGACGTCGAGGAGGCCGTGCTGGCCCTGGCCGAGGACGTGGCCCGGGCCGGCAACGACGACCTCGTCCCCCTGGTCGAGGGGCCCCGCTGGCGGGGCCAGGCGGGCTACGAGGCCGCCCTGGCGGTGGTCGACGGCTACCTGCGGTTCTGGGACGCCCACGGCGCCGTGGTCCGGGTCATGGACCTGGCCACCACCGAGGGCGACGCCCGCTTCCACCGCATCCGCAGCCGCATGCTCTCCCGCTTCAACGAGGCCCTGGCCGAGCGGGTGGCCCAGGAGCGCCCGGTCGGCGACGGGCTCGACCCGCGAGCCACCGCCGGCGCCATGACCTCGATGCTGGCCCACGTCGCCGACCACCGGTACGGCTTCGAGTCCTACGGCATCCGCACCGGTGACGTGCGCGAGGCCATGGCCCGCATCCTCTTCACCACCGTCACCGGCCGGAAGCCCCCGGCGTGAGGCGGGGACGGGCCCTCGCCCTCGGGGTGGCGGTCGGGGTGGCCGCCACCGTGCTGGTCCGCCGCCGGGGCCGGGCGAACGGCGACCGGACCGCCCACCTCCGCCGGGTCGACCGTTCGGCCCGCACCGCGGCGGTGGCCCGGTTCGGCGCCCGAACGGGCGGGGCCTACGCCGCCCACCGGGCCCGGTCGGTCTTCGCCTCGGCGGCCCGGCGTCAGGAGCTGGCCGACGCCTTCGCCATGCGCACGGCCGAGCAGGTGGCCGAGGAGCTGGGTCAGATGAAGGGCGCCATGATGAAGCTGGGCCAGATGGCCAGCTACCTCGACCAGGGGCTGGCCTCGCCGGTGCGCACCGCCCTGGCCGACCTCCGTCACGACGCCCCGCCCATGTCGGCCGAGCTGGCCGCCGGCGTGATCGAGGCCGAGCTGGGCCGGCCGACCGACGAGCTGTTCCTCGAGTGGGACCCGGTGCCCCTGGCCTCGGCGTCGATCGGCCAGGTCCACCGGGCCATCACCCGCGACGAGCGGGCGGTGGCGGTCAAGGTGCAGTACCCGGGGGTGGACGAGGCCATCCGGGCCGACCTGGCCAACGTGGGCGCCCTGTTCGGGGCCGCCGGCTTCGTGTTCTCCGGCCTCGACCCCGATGCCCTCGTCGTCGAGCTGAAGGAGCGGCTGGTCGAGGAGCTCGACTACCGGGCCGAGGCGGTCAATCAGCGCCTCTTCGCCGACTACTACCGCGAGCACCCCTTCATCCACGTCCCCGAGGTGGTCGACGAGCTCTCGACCGGGCGGGTGCTGACCAGCGAGCTGTCCCCGGGGGCCCGGTGGGACGAGCTGCTGACCTGGCCCCAGGAGGAGCGCGACCTCGCCGGCGAGGCCATCTTCCGGTTCGTCTTCCGCTCGCTGTACCGGCTGGCCGCCTTCAACGGCGACCCCCATCCGGGCAACTACCTCTTCGAGCCCGGCGGGCGGGTGACCTTCCTCGACTTCGGCCTGGTCAAGCGCTTCACGCCCGCCGAGGTGGCCAACTTCCACCGCCTGATCCAGACCTACGTGCTGGAGGGGGACGCGGCGGCCTTCCGGACGGCCGTGGAGGCCGCCGGGGTGCTGGCCCCGGGGGCGGCGCTCACCGACGCCCAGGTGGCCGAGTGGTTCGGCCACTTCTACGAGTTCGTGCTGGAGGACCGGGTGACGACCATCACCCCCGAGTACTCCAGCCAGACGGTGCGCCAGATGTTCGACGTCTCGGGGCCCAACGCCGAGGTCATCAAGGCGGCCAACGTGCCGCCCAGCTTCGTGATCATCCAGCGCATCAACCTGGGCCTCTACGCCGTGCTCGGCGAGCTGCACGCCTCGGCCAACTGGCGGGCGGTGGCCGAGGAGCTCTGGCCCTTCGTCGACGGCCCGCCCAGCACCCCGCTGGGCGAGGCCGAGGCCGCCTGGCGGGCCCGCACCGGCCGCTGAGCCCGGGCCCGGGTGGCAGGATGCCGCCCATGGGACTGCTGGAGGGACAACGGGCGCTGGTGACCGGCGGCGCCTCGGGGATCGGGGCGGCGACGTGCCGACGCCTGGCGGCGGAGGGGGCGGCGGTGGCCGTGCTCGACGTCGACGCCGACGGGGCGGCGGCGGTGGCCGCCGAGGTCGACGGCCCGGCGATCGTCGCCGACGTGGCCGACCCCACCGCCATGGCGACGGCGGTGACCGAGGCCCACGAGCGCCTCGGGGGGCTCTCGGTCCTGGTCAACAACGCCGGGACCGGCAACGTGATGCCGCTGCACCGGTACCCCGACGCCGAGTGGGACCGCCTCCTCGACGTCAACCTGCGGGGCACCTTCCACGGGCTGCGGGCGGCCCTGCCCCTGCTGGCCGCCGCCCCGGGCGGGGGCAGCGTGGTCAACGTGGCCTCGGTCAGCGGCCTGATGCCGACCCGGGGGGAGGCGCCCTACTCCGCGGCCAAGGCGGCGGTGGTGTCGCTGACCCGCAGCGCCGCCCTCGAGTACGCCCCCGACGTGCGGGTCAACGTGGTGGCCCCGGGGTTCATCGACACGCCGCTGACCGCCTTCGCCGTGGCCGAGCCCGCGTTCGCCGGGCCCATCGCCGAGGGCACGCCCCTGGGCCGTATCGGCACCGCCGAGGAGGTGGCCGACGTGATCCTGTTCCTCAGCTCGCCCCTCGCCCGCTACGTCACCGGGGCCACCGTGGTGGTCGACGGCGGCTCGATGCTCACCAACAGTCAGGTCGACCCCTTCCTCTCGCACCTCCTGGGCTGAAGTCCCGGCCGTCGCGGCCGATCTGGAGGAGGTGGAAGGGGAAGGGCCCGATCTGCTCGCGCGACGCCGGTTCGCCGGGCGCTCCGGCGCGCTCTTCCTCGTCGTCATCGGGGTCCTCACCGTCTCCGACACCCTCCTGCGGGGCGACGGTGACCTCCAGCACGTGAATGCCGCCGCGGCCATCGGCGCAGGGGCGGGGGCGGCCGTGGTCGGCGCGGTGATGGCGTTCCTGCCCTGGGAGCGCTGGCCCCGGCGGGCCCCGATGGTCCTGGCCTACCTGGTGAT
>CAYTJS010000018.1:0-23341 GCA_964438115.1 uncultured Iamiaceae bacterium | reverse complement strand
CGACGGCGGCCAGGACGGGCGACTCCATCAGCGGGCCACCGCCGCCTCGATGCGACGGGCGGCGGCCAACACGGCCTCGCCGTAGCGCGCCCCAGGATCACGGGTCGTGCGCTCGATCGGCCCCGAGACGCCCACCGCCGCCAGCACCCGTCCGTCGGCGGCCCGCACCGGAGCGCTGACCGAGGCCACCCCCCGCTCCCGCTCCTCGACCGAGGCCACCCAGCCGTCGGTGTCGAAGGCATCGGCATCGGCCAGGATCCGGCCCGCGGAGCCGACCCCGAGCGGCAGCGTCGCTCCCATCGGGACGATCGTACGGAGGCCGTGGGGCGACTCGAGGGACGCCACGCACACCCGCACGTCACCCTCCCGGACGTAGAGCTGGACGCTCTCGTCGGTGGCCGCCCGCAGGTCGGCCAGGGCGGGGGCGGCGGCCTCGGCCAGCGGCAGGCCGTCGGCGGCGGCCCGGCCCAGGCCGACCAGGCGCAGGCCCAGGGCGAAGCGACCCGACCCGGTGCGGCGCAGGAGGCCGTGGGCCTCGAGGGCGACGGCCAGCCGGTGGGCGGTGGCCCGGGGCTGGCCGGTGACGATGACCAGGTCGGCCAGGGCCAGGGGCCCGTGCTCCTCGACGGCGGTCAACACGGCCAGGCCCTTGTCGATCGTGCCCACACCGCTTACGCTGTGTTCCACAAGACAAGACACTAGTCCCATTATTCGAGACAGCCACCGATCCACCAGCGAGGCCCGATGCCCACCACCCTGTCCGAGAAGGTCTGGGACCGCCACGTGGTCCACGCCGGCGGCGACGACCCCGACCTGCTGTTCATCGACCTGCACCTGGTGCACGAGGTCACCTCGCCGCAGGCCTTCGACGGCCTCCGGCTGTCGGGCCGGGGCGTCCGGCGCCCGGACCTCACCGTGGCCACCGAGGACCACAACGTGCCCACCACCCTGGGGCCCATCGAGGACCCGATCTCGCGCACTCAGGTCGAGACCCTGCGGGCCAATGCCGCCGAGTTCGGCATCCGCCTCCACTCCATGGGCGACCCCGGCCAGGGCATCGTCCACATCATCGGCCCCGAGCAGGGGCTCACCCAGCCGGGCATGACCATCGTCTGCGGCGACTCCCACACCTCCACCCACGGCGCCTTCGGCGCCCTGGCCTTCGGGATCGGGACCAGCGAGGTCGAGCACGTGTTGGCCACCCAGACCCTCCCCCAGCGCCGCCCCGGGACCATGGCCGTCACCGTCGACGGCACCCTGCCCCCGGGGGTGACGGCCAAGGACGTGGTCCTGGCCATCATCGGCCGCATCGGCACCGGCGGCGGGATCGGCTCGGTCATCGAGTACCGGGGCCCGGCCATCCGGAGTCTGTCGATGGAGGGCCGCATGACGGTCTGCAACATGTCCATCGAGGCCGGGGCCCGGGCCGGGATGATCGCCCCCGACGAGACCACCTTCGCCTATCTCGAGGGCCGGCCCTTCGCCCCGACCGGCGCCGCCTGGGAGCAGGCCCTCGACGACTGGCGGGGCCTCGTCACCGACGCCGACGCCACCTTCGACAAGGAGGTCGTCCTCGACGGCGCCGCCCTCGTCCCCCATGTGAGCTGGGGCACCAACCCCGCCCAGGTGATCCCCATCGACGCCGCCGTCCCCTCCCCCGACCAGTTCGCCGACCCCTCCGAGCGCGACGCCGCCGCCCGGGCCCTGGCCTACATGGGCCTCGAGGCGGGCACCCCGATGCGGGAGGTCCCGGTCGACACCGTGTTCATCGGCTCCTGCACCAACGGGCGCATCGAGGACCTGCGGGCCGTGGCCGCCGTGGCCGAGGGCCGGAAGGTGGCCGACGGCGTGCGCACCCTGGTCGTGCCCGGCTCTGGTCGGGTGAAGGAGCAGGCCGAGGCCGAGGGCATCGACCGGGTGCTGATGACCGCCGGCTTCGACTGGCGCCAGCCCGGCTGCTCGATGTGCCTGGCCATGAACCCCGACAAGCTGGCCCCCGGCGAGCGGGCGGCCTCGACCAGCAACCGGAACTTCGAAGGCCGGCAGGGCCGGGGTGGGCGCACCCACCTGGTCTCGCCCGCCGTCGCCGCGGCCACCGCCATCGCCGGCCGCTTCGCCACCCCCGCCGACCTGGAGGACTGAACGACATGGACCCCGTCTCCGTGGTGACCGGCACGGCCGTGCCCCTCGACCGCTCCGACGTCGACACCGACCAGATCATCCCCAGCGACTGGCTCAAGCGGGTCGAACGCACCGGCTTCGGCCGGGGCCTGTTCTCGGAGTGGCGCGACGACCGTGACTTCGTGCTGAACGACGAGCGCTTCGCCGGGGCCAGCATCCTGGTGGCCGGCCCCAACTTCGGCACCGGGTCCTCCCGGGAGCACGCCGTGTGGGCCATCCAGGACTACGGCTTCCGGGCCGTGATCTCCCCCCGGTTCGCCGACATCTTCCGCAACAACGCCACCAAGTGCGGCCTGGTGCCGGTGCAGGTCGACGCCGAGGTGGGCGAGGCCCTGCTCCGGGCCGTCGAGGAGGACCCGACCCTCGAGATCACCGTCGACGTGGAGCGGGGCACCGTCGCCGCCCCCGCCGCCGGGATCGAGGCCCCCTTCGAGCTGGACGAGTCCACCCGGCACCGGCTGGTGAACGGCCTCGACGACATCGGCCTGACCCTCCAGCACGTGGCCGACATCGACGCCTACGAGGCGGGCCGCGCCCCCTGGCTACCGTCGGTGCGTGCCTGAAGCCCACGCCACCGTCGCCACCGTCGACGTCGACGTCGTCGTCGTCGGCGCCGGGGTGGCGGGGCTCACCGCCGCCCGGCGGCTCCAGGGGGCCGGTCGCTCGGTCGTGGTGCTCGAGGCCCGCGACCGGGTCGGGGGTCGCACCCTGAACGACACCATCGCCGGGGTCACCGTCGAGGTCGGCGGCCAGTGGGTGGGTCCCACCCAGGACCGCATCCTGGCCCTGATCGCCGAGCTGGGGCTCGAGACGTACCCCACCTACGACGAGGGGGAGATGCTCATCGAGCTGACCGGCGGTCGGCTGCGGCGCTCGTCGGGCGAGACGCCGTCGCTGCCGCCCCTCGCCCTGGCCGACTTGTTCCAGGCCCAGCGGGCCCTCGACAAGCTGGTCGACACCGTCGACCTCGAGGCGCCGTGGCGGACCCCCGGCGCCGATGCCCTCGACGCCACCACCTTCGCCTCCTGGCTGGACCGACGGGTCCACCACGGCGACGCCCGGGCCTTCCACGAGATCATCTCGGCCGCCGTCTTCGCCACCGAGCCCGACACGATGTCGCTGCTGCACTGGCTGACCTACGTGCAGTCGGGGCACGGCCTCGAACGACTCATCGGCGTGACCGGTGGCGCCCAGCAGGACCGGGTCGTCGGCGGTACCTGGAGGATCGGCGAGCGCCTGGCCGAGGACCTGGGTGACGCCGTGGTCTGCTCGGCGCCGGCCCGCCGGATCCGCTGGGGGGACGACGGGGTCGTGGTCGAGACCGACGCCGGCGCCTACGAGGCCGACCGGGTGATCGTCGCCGTGCCCCCGAACCTGGCCGGACGCATCGACTACGAGCCGGGCCTGCCCACCGACCGGGACCTGCTCACCCAGCAGATCCCCCACGGCCACGTGATCAAGGTCATGGTCGCCTACGAGTCGGCGTGGTGGCGCGAGCAGGGCCTGAACGGCCAGGTCGCCTCGGCCGAGGGCCCGGTGGGCATCACCTTCGACAACTCCGTGCCCGACCACGACGTGGGGATCCTGGTGGGCTTCTTCGAGGGCGACCACGGGCGGTACTGGGGTGAACGGACCCCCACGGCCCGACGTCAGGCCTTCGTCGACTGCCTGGTGCGCTGGTTCGGAGGATCGGCCGCCCACCCCGTCGACTACGTCGAGCGGGACTGGGGCGCCGAGCGGTGGACCCGCGGCTGCTACGGCGCCCACTTCCCCACCGGCGCCTGGACCCGCTTCGGCCCCGCCCTGCGGGAGCCGGTGGGCCCCATCCACTGGGCCGGCACCGAGTCGGCCACCCGCTGGATGGGCTACCTCGACGGCGCCGTCGAGTCCGCCGAGCGCGCCGTGGCCGAGATCCTCGCCTGACTGCCGGGAACCAGCGCCGGGGCGGCCGACGTCCAACGGGCATGACGCGACGCCTCGCCCTCGCCCTCGCCCTGCTCCTCGTGGCCGCCGGCTGTGCCGGCGACGACGGCGGGGAGGCCGCCGGCCCCACCGATCTCGGGGACGTGGAGCTGGTCGCCGCCCTCACCCCGTTCGACTCCTGCGACGCGTTGCTGGCTCACCTCCGGGAGGAAGCCCTCGAACGGGTCGGCCCCTACGGGCTCGAGGGCCAGCCGGTCATGGCCTTCGCCGAGGGCGACGTCCTGGCGGCGGGCGACGGCGGGCGGGCCACCGCCGAGACGGCGCCCGGAGGCACGGTGCCGACCACGACGGTGCCCACCTCGTCCACCAACACCCAGGAGGCCTTCGTCGACGAGCCCGACGTCGTGAAGGTCGACGCCGAGCGCCTGCTGGTGGTCGACGACAGCACGGCCGACGGGAGCAGCCGCCTGGTCGTCGTCGACCTCACCGGCGCCGAGCCCGTCGTGCGGGGGCGGGTCACCCTGCCGGGCTACGGCCACCAGCTCCTCGTCGTCGGCGACCGGGTCCTGGCCCTGGCCGGCACCAGCGGCGGGCCGATCCCGATCGACGACGTGGCCCGCAGCACCTTCGCGCCGTACGGCCCGACCCAGGCCACCCTCACCGAGATCGACGTCAGCGATCCCGACGACCCGACCGTGGCCCACACCCTCGCCCTCGACGGCGCCTACCTGAGCGCCCGACTGGTCGGCGACAGCGCCCGGGTCGTGGTCTCGGCCACCAACCCTGCCTTCCCCTTCGTCTACCCGAGCACCGACGCCCCCGAGGCCCTCGCCATCGCCGAGGAGGCCAACCGGCGCCTGATCGAGGGATCGACCATCGAGGACTGGCTGCCCACCGCCACCCTCGACGGGGAGCCGACCGAGGTCATCGACTGCGGCGCCGTCGAGCAGCCGGCCGAGTTCTCCGGCTTCGGGTTCCTCACCGTCCTGACGGTGGACCTCACCGAGGCCCTCGACACCCCACCGGCCACCTCGGTGCTGGCCGACGGCCAGACCGTCTACGCCTCGGCCGAGCACCTCTACGTCGCCACCAGCCGGCCCCCCGAGCCCACCGAGGACGGCGGGACCGGCGACCCCGACCTCGTTCCCCCCGTCGAGGACTACGAGACCGCCCTGCACCAGTTCGCCATCACCGGCGACGGTGCCGCCACCTACGTCGCCTCCGGCGTGGTGCCCGGCCACCTGCTGAACCAGTTCTCGATGTCGGAGCACGAGGGCCGGCTCCGGGTCGCCACCACCGAAGGCGCCCCCTGGTCGGCGACGGAGACCTCCGCCAGCCGGGTGACGGTCCTCGAGCCCCAAGGCGACGCCCTGGTCGAGGTGGGCACCGTCGAGGACCTGGGTGTCACCGAGCAGATCTACGCCGTGCGCTTCGTCGGCGACACCGGCTACGTCGTCACCTTCCGCCAGACCGACCCGCTCTTCGTCCTCGACCTGGCCGATCCCACCGCCCCGACCCTGGCCGGTGAGCTGGAGATCCCCGGCTACTCGTCGTACCTGCACCCCCTCGACGAGGGCCACCTCCTCGGCATCGGCCAGGACGCCGACGCCCAGGGCACGACCCGCGGCCTGCAGGTCTCGGTCTTCGACGTCACCGACCCCGCGGCCCCCACCCGGGTCGACCAGCTGGTCCTCCCCGGCTCCTCCTCCGCCGCCGAGTACGACCACCACGCCTTCCTCTACTGGGCGCCGACCGGCCAGGCCGTGGTCCCCGTCGACTACTCCGCCGCCCTGGTCCTCTCCGTCGGCCCCGACCACGTCGACGAGGCCGGCCGCATCACCACCCCCGACGGCCAGGAGGCCCGCCGCAACGTCGTCGTCGGCGACCACCTCCTCACCATCACCCCCGACCACCTCCTCACCACCGACCTGGCCACCCTCACCCCCCGAGCCCGGATCAGCCTCTAGCACCACCGAGGCGAACCGCCCCGAGGAGGAACGCCAGCCGAACGTGACGCTGCAGCGCCCGCGGCGCTGCAGCACCGCGGACGCTCAACGACGGCGAAGCCGGCGCCGCGGAGCGGCGCAAATGTGATCGGTCATGGCCCCGTGTCGGGGTCCCGTTCGTCCGCGCGGTCGCGGATGCGGACGACCTTGTTGACGGCGTTGAGGATGGCCCGGGCCGACGCCTCGACGACGTCGGTGGACACGCCCCGGCCCGAGACCTTGGTGCCCGCGGACTCGAACTGGACGACGACGTCGCCCAGGGCGTCCACGCCGCCGGTCACCGAGGACACGTTGAACTCGGTGAGGCGACCCTCCACGCCGGTGGCGGCCCGGATGGCCTGACCGGCGGCGTCGATCATGCCGTCGCCCTCGGCGGTGGCCTCGACCTTCTCGCCGTCGGTGGTGCGGATCAGGACGACCTCGGCCGAGGCGGGGCCGATGTTGCTGCCCCGGAACTCGATGGAGGACAGCTCGAAGGCGTCGGTGGCCGACACACCCAGCTCGGCGGCCACGATGGCCTCGAGGTCGGCGTCGGTGATCTCCACCTTGCGGTCGGCCAGCTCCTTGAAGCGGGCGAAGGCCTGGTTCAGGGCGTCGCCCTGCACCTTCAGGCCCATCTTCTCCAGGGCGTCGCTGAAGGCATGACGTCCGGAGTGCTTGCCCAGCACCAGCGAGGTGTCCTGGCCCACCGCCGAGGGGTCCATGATCTCGTAGGTGGTGCGGTCCTCCAGCATCCCGTGCTGGTGGATGCCGGCCTCGTGGGCGAAGGCGTTGCGCCCCACCACGGCCTTGTTGAACTGCACCGGGTAGCCGGTCAGGCGGCTGACCAGGCGGCTGGTCTTGGCCAGCTCCTCGGCCCGGACGTTCGTGTAGAGCCCACCGAAGTACTCGGACCGGGTCGACAGCGCCATGACGATCTCCTCGAGGGCGGCGTTGCCGGCCCGCTCGCCGATGCCGTTCATGGCCACCTCGACCTGGCGGGCGCCGGCCTCGACGGCGGCCAGCGAGTTGGCCACGGCCATGCCCAGGTCGTCGTGGCAGTGGGCGGAGATCACGTAGTCACCGCTCACCCGCTCGCGGATGGCGGCGATCCGGCGCCCGAACTCCTGGGGGATGGCGTAGCCGACGGTGTCGGGGATGTTCAGCGTCCCCGCCCCGTTGTCCACGGCGATCTGCAGCACCTCACACATGAAGTCGAAGTCCGACCGGGACGCGTCCTCGGGCGAGAACTCGACGTCGTCGGTGTAGCCCCGGGCCTGGGCCACGGCCCGGGCCGCCTCGGCCTTCACCTGGTCCGGGGTCATCTTCAGCTTGTTCTTCATGTGGTTCTCGGAGGTGGCGATGAAGACGTGGATACGAGCCTTCTCGGCGTGCTGGACCGCCTCCCAGCACCGGTCCACGTCCTTGGCCGCCGTGCGGGACAGGCCGGTGATGACCGGGCCCCGCACCGCCCTGGCGATGGCCTCCACGGCCTCGAAGTCCCCCTGGCTGGCCACCGGGAACCCGGCCTCCAGGTAGTCGACCCCCAGGCGGGCGAGCTGTTCGGCGATCTCCAGCTTCTCGCCGACGTCCAGCGAGATGCCCGGCGACTGCTCGCCGTCCCGCAGGGTCGTGTCGAAGATCACGACGTGCGCCGGATCGCCGGCACCGCCTCGCTTCGTGTCGCTGTCCATGGGAGCTGCCTTTCTGGGTCCCGTGAGGGGGGTTGGGTGGATGGTCGGCTGGTGGGCCCGAAAACGAAAAGACCCCCTGGCCCAGCGGGCACAGGAGGCGAGACGAGCACCGATATGTGGGCGCTCGCCCTACGTAAGAAGGAGCTCCAGTCCGAAACGCATCACCCGGCAGTGTGGCGATCCCGGTCGGAAACGTCAACCCCTTTCCCCGCCGGGAGCAGGCCACTGGTGACACGGCGCGTGCCAAATGATAGAACCGGGTGATGGCGGACGCCGTGGTGGAACGCAGCCGGCCGGTGCCCGTCGGGCCCGACGAGGTGTGGGCGGTGCTGGCCGACCTGGCCGGGATCGTGGCCTGGGCGCCCGACGTCGACCACGCCCGCCTCCTCACCGAGCAGACCGAGGGCGTGGGCGCCGCCCGCCGCATCCAGACCGGGCGTCTGACCCTGGTCGAGACCGTGACCGAATGGGACCCGGGCGCCGTCCTGGCCTACACGATCGAGGGCCTGCCCCCCGTCGTCGGCGGCGCCGCCAACCGCTGGACGTTGGTCGCCACCGGGGCCGGCACCCACCTGGCCCTCACCACCACCGTCGACCCCGGCCACAAACCCCCGGGTCGCGTGGTGGCCCCCCTGCTCGCCCGTCGGCTGGCCAAGGCGTCCGACGGGATGCTCGCCGGCCTCGCCGCCCACCTGGAGGCCACGTCGTGACCGACCGCCCCGACATCGTCATCCTGCTGAGCGACGAGGAGCGGGCCGCCCCGCCCTACGAGGGCGGGGCCCTGGCCGCCTGGCGGCGCGAGACCTTGGCCGCCGAGCGGTGGTTCGCCGAGCACGGCGTGGCCTTCACCCGCCACTACACGGGCTCGCTGGCCTGCGTGCCCAGCCGCCCGACCCTCCTCACCGGCCAGTACCCCGACCTCCACGGGGTCACCCAGACCGACGGCCTGGGCAAGATGCACGACGACTCCCGGATGCGCTGGCTGCCCGAGGGCGAGGTGCCGACCCTCGGGAACTGGTTCCGGGCGGCGGGCTACGACACCCATTACGACGGCAAGTGGCACCTGAGCCACGCCGACCTCACCGATCCCGCCACCGGCGGCGCCCTCCTCACCAACGACGACGACGGCGTGGTCGACCCGGCAGCGGTGGCCGCCTACCTCGCGGCCGACCCCTTGGACCCCTACGGCTTCAGCGGCTGGGTCGGTCCCGAACCCCACGGGGCGGCCATGGCCAACAGCGGCCTGCGTCGCGACCCCCTCCTCGCCGACCGGGTCGTGGCCTGGCTGGAGGACCGCTACGCCCGCCGGGCCGCCGGCGACGCCGACGCCCGGCGGCCCTTCCTCCTCGTGGCCTCGTTCGTGAACCCCCACGACATCGTGTTCTGGCCGGTGTGGGCCCGCACCAAACCGCTGGCGCCGGGTCCCCTCGACCCACCGCCCGTGCCCGAGGCGCCCACCCAGCACGAGGACCTGGCCGACAAGCCCGCCGCCCAGGTGGCCTACCGGGCCGCCTACCCCTCGGCCTACGGTCCGGCCCCGGCCATCGCCCGCATCTACGAACGCGGCGCCCAGTCCTACCGGAGCCTCTACTACCGCCTCCACGCCGAGGTGGACGGGCCCCTGGACCGGGTGCGCCGGGCCGTCACCGAGGGGGCGACCGGCGAGACCCTGCTCGTGCGCTCGTCGGACCACGGCGACCTGCTGGGCGCCCACGGTGGCCTGCACCAGAAGTGGTTCACCCTCTACGACGAGGCCACCCGGGTGCCCTTCACCATCGCCCGCGTCGGCGAACGGCCGACCACCGGCCGGGTGGTCGAGGACCCCACCTCCCACGTCGACCTCGTCCCCACGCTGCTGTCGGCGGCCGGGGTCGACACCGCCGCCGTCGGGGCGACGCTGGCCGAGACCTTCACCGAGGTCCACGACCTGCCCGGCACCGACCTGATGCCCGTGGTCGACGGGGCCGCCGCCGACGGGGACCGCGCCGTCTACCTGATGACCCGCGACAACATGCTCGAGGGCGACACCGGGGCCTCGGGCCTGGCCCGCCGCCTCGGACGGACCGCGAAGGTCCCGGCCCCGCTGCGCATCCAGGTCCCCGCCCACGTGGGCGCCAACTTCGAGGCCGTCGTGGCCCGGGTCGACGGCCGGCTGTGGAAGCTGGTGCGCACCTTCGACGACCCCGCCACCTGGACCGAGCCCGGGGTCCGCCACCTGGCCAGCGACGGCCCGGCCGGCCCCGTGTACCGGACCCACCCGGTGCCCGACGAGTGGGAGCTCTACGACCTCGACGACGACCCCGCCGAGGCCACCAACCGGGCCGAGGACCCCACTGCCGCCGACGTCCTGGCCGCGCTGCGGCGCCGCCTGAAGGAGGAGCGGGCGGCCAGGGTGCCCGAGCGCCACGACCCCTGGCCCTACGCTGCCCGCAACTCGAACCCCCGCATCGAGCCGGCCACCCCGCCCCGACCCGCCCTGGCCCTGCGCCGCCTGCTCCAACGGGTCGGCATGCACCCCGACGACCCAGCGGCGACCGACTTCGACCTGGCCGGCCGACGGGCCCTGGTCGTCGCCACCAACCACGGCACGCTCGACGTGGGCAAGCCCACGGGCGTCTACGCCTCCGAGATGACCGTGCCGTACTACCTCTTCCTCGACGCGGGCATGGCGGTCGACGTGGCCAGCCCGGCCGGCGGCACCATCCCGGTCGATCCCCTGTCGCTCAAGCCGGTGCTGCGCTCGGCCCACGACGACCGCTTCCTGGCCGACCCCGTCCTGCGGGCCAAGGTCACCGACTCCCTCGCCGTGGGCGACCTCGACATGGCCGCCTACGACATCGTGTACCTGGCCGGGGGCTGGGGAGCGGCCTTCGACTTCGCCACCTCCGAGGACCTGGCGACCAAGGTCAGCGAGGCGGCCGCCACCGGCGCCGTCCTCGGCGGCGTGTGCCACGGCCCCCTCGGGCTGTGCAACGCCACCGCCCCCGACGGGCGGCCCCTGGTCGAGGGCCGACGGGTGTCGGGGGTGACCGACAAGCAGGTCCACGAGCTGGGCATCGCCTCCACGCCCTTCCACCCCGAGACCGAGCTGCGGCGCAAGGGGGCCCGCTTCGAGTCGGCCACCCGCTTCCGGGACCCCTTCGCCAACCACTGGGTGGTCGACGGCGACCTCGTGACCGGGCAGAACCAGAACGCCGGGCCCATGGTCGCCCGGGAGATGATGCGGATCGTGGCCACCCGCCCGACCTGACGGTCGGTACCGTGCGGACCGTGAAGAAGGTCATCAAGCTCGTGGCCGCCGCCGCCATCGTGGCCGCCGTGGTCGAGGTCCTCCGCCGCCGCCCGGCGCCCCCCACCGCCAGCCCCACCGCCCCGCCCAACCAGTGGAAGCCGGTGACGCCCGTGCCGACGGCCGACGCCCCGTCAGCCGACGCCGACGACGAGGCGGGGGACGACGAGGCCGCCGCGCCCGAGGAGGCGGACACGCCGGCCTGGGTCGAGCCCACCACCGGGGGGACCTGCCCCGACGGCCACCCGGTCAAGGCCAAGACCTCCAGCAAGATCTTCCACGTCCCCGGCGGCGCCCTCTACGAGCGCACCACCCCGGACCGGTGCTACGCCTCGCCCGAGGCCGCCGAGGCCGACGGCTTCCGCGCCTCCCAGCGCTGATCGGCCCCACCGGACCACAGCCCAGGTGACGAACTCACCCGCCCAGGGGACCTGATACGGACGGTGGGTGACCGGTAAGGGTCGATCACCGCGCCAGCTCGGGGGATCCGTCTACCCCAGAGAGCGGACGAGCTGCACCCGGGCGTCGGCCCGCAGCTCGTCCAGGACGGCGTCGGGTGCCTCGGCGGACAGGGCCAACACCATCAGGGCGGCCACCCCATCGGGCGACTGGCCCACGTCCATGTCGGCGATGTTCACCCCGGCCTCGCCCAGCACCGTGCCCACCAGGCCGATGACGCCGGGACGGTCGTCGTTGCGCACGACCAGCATGTGCTCGGCCGGGGGAACGTCGACCGTGTGATCGTCGACCATGATGATCCGGGGCTGGGAGCTGAGTCCGGCCAGCGTGCCGGCGATGGCGTGGCCCCCACCGCGCAGGGTGATCGAGTTGACGTAGTCCTGCACCGCACTGGTCTTGGTCTCGAGCACCCGCAGGCCCTTGGCCTCGGCCACCGCCGGAGCGTTGACGTACGAGACCGGCTCGTCGGTCAACCGCCCGAAGAAGCCCTTCTGCACCGACAGGGTGAGGATGCGGGTGTCGTAGTCGGCGAGCTGGCCGTGGTACTCGACCCGCAGCTCATCGGGTAGCTCAGGGACCAGGGCGCCGAAGAGGGCGCCGAGGCGCTCGGCGAGGGGCAGGAACGGGCGCACGGTCTCGGAGGCCTCAGCCGCCGACACGTTGACCGCGAAGGGCACGAAGTCGCCGGCCAGGGCCAGGGCGACCTGCTCGGCGATGGTCTGGCCCGCCTTGTCCTGGGCCTCGGCCGTGCTGGCCCCGAGGTGCGGGGTGACCACCACGCCGGGCAGGCCGAAGAGGGGCGATTCGGTCGTGGGCTCCTCGGCGAAGACGTCGATGGCGGCGCCGGCGACGTGGCCCGAGCGCACGGCGTCGGCCAAGGCGGCCTCGTCCACGATGCCACCGCGGGCCACGTTCACGATGCGGATGCCGGGCTTGGCCTTCTTCAGCGCCTCGGCCCCGATCAGGCCCATGGTGTCGGGGGTCTTGGCCACGTGCAGGGTGAGGAAGTCGGCCTGGGCCAGCACCTCGTCGAGATCGAGGACCTCGACGCTCATCTGGCGGGCCCGCTCGGGTGAGACGAAGGGGTCGTGACCGACGAGGCGCATCCCGAAGGCGAGGGCCCGCTGGGCCACCAGGCGGCCGATCCGCCCCAACCCGACGATGCCCAGGGTCTTGTCGGACAGCTCGACGCCCTCCCACTTGGACCGTTCCCAGCGGCCCTCGACCAGGGCGGCGTGGGCGGCGGGGATGTTGCGGGCCTGGGCGAGGAGGAGCGCCATCGTGTGCTCGGCGGCCGACAGCACGTTCGACTGCGGGGCGTTGACGACCATGACGCCGAGGCGGGTGGCGGCCTCGGTGTCGACGTTGTCGAGGCCGATGCCGGCCCGGCCGACCACCACGAGGTCGGTGCCCGCGGCCAGCACCTCGGCGGTGACCTGGGTGGCCGAGCGGATGATCAGGGCATGGGCGCCCCGGACCAGGTCCGGCAACGTCTCGGCCGTGGCGTCGAGCTGGAGGTCGACCTCGTGGCCCGCCTCGCGGAGGCGCTGCAGGCCGGAGTCGGCGATCTTCTCGGTGACCAGGACGCGTGACACGACTAGATCGTGTCGGGGGCGGGGGCCGGCGCCAACCTCGGCGCCGGGAGTCACAGCCAGCCGGCCCGTTTGAACGACAGGTAGAGCCCGATGCAGACGCCAAGGATCACCGCCAGGGCGGCCGGATAGCCCACCTCCCAACCGAGCTCGGGCATGTTCTGGAAGTTCATGCCCCAGATCCCGGCCAGGGCGGTGGGGGCGATGCCGATGGCGCCCCAGGCGGCGATCTTGCGCATGTCCTCGTTCTGGCGGACGCTGGCCAGGGTCAGGTTGACCCCGAGGATCGAGGTCAACAGGTTGTCGACGTCCTCCATCTGGCTGACCAGACGCCGGAACCGCTCCTGCCACTCCACGACCTCGAGCTGGTCGTCGGCGTCGGCCCGGCGCCCGAGGCGGTCGAGCACGGTGACCATCGGCCCCACCGCCCGGCGCACCTTCACCAGCTCGTGCTCCATCCGGTAGATGGCCTGGGCGGCGGTGCCGACGCCGTTGGCGTCGAGGACATCCAGCTCCAGCTCGTCGACCCGCTCCTCGATGCCGGTCAGGGCGTCGGCGTCGAGGTCGAAGACCTCCTCGACCAGGGCCAGCACGAGGTCCCGGCGGGCGGTGGCGGGGGTGCGGAAGGCGTCGTCGAGGCCGTCGCCGGGCGCCCGGGCCACCACGGCGGCGTCCTTGCCCAGCACCAGTTCGACCTGGGTGACGACGATCTCCTCGGCGTCCTCGTCGAAGCGGACGGGGTGCAGGATGAGGGCGATGGTGCCGTCGGTGGCCCGCATCCCGGGGTGGTTGTGGGTCTCGAGGATGTCGCGGTCGGGCCAGCCCAGGCCCAGCTCGGCCAGCCCCACGTAGAACTCCTCCTCGGTCGGGTCGTCGAGCTGGAGGACCCGATAGCCGGCGGTCACCGGATCATCTTCACACGCCGGCCCGGTCGAGCAGGCCACCCCGGGCCAGGGCCCACGACACCACCGAGTTCGAGTTCCACGTCTCGCCGTGACCCAACTCGTCGCGGCCCCACACCGGGCAGGGCACCGACGGGAGGGCGGGGATCTCGCCGCCCGGCCAGCGGCGCACCTCGTAGCGGAAGGCCCGGAAACAGCCGAGGCGCCGCAACCCGACGGGCGCCTCGGCCACCACGCCCCGGCGGGCACGGCCTTGGTCGTCGGGGGCGGGGGCCCATCTCCACGGTGGTGGTGAGCCCCGTCGAGGCGGGCGAGCAGGGCCGAGTGGGAGAGCGGGGCGCGGGGCCGACGCTGGACCGTAGCGAGCAGCGCCTCGCAGACCGCCCCGCTGGTCCGCACGACCCGGGCCCCGGCCCCGAGCGGGATCCACAACCGCTCCAGTGCCGCTCCCGGCTGCTCGCCCATCCGGGTCCCTCCGGTCCCGTCCCCCGCCCGGCCCCGTCGGGTCGGGTCGTCCCCACCGTACGGGTAGGTTCCCCCGCCACCGTGCGGCGCCTACTCCCCCTCCTCCTGCTGTCGGGCCTCGCCGCGCTGGCGGTCGGCTGCGACGACGGCGGCGGCGGGCGGGCGGCGCCCACCACCCCCCGGCCGCCGGCCACGACGAGCGACACCCTGCCCATCCGGGTGGCCGAGAGCTTCGACGCCGACGACGTCGAGGTCCTGTGCGCCGCCCTCGGTGACCTGGCAGCCATCGACCCCGACGCCGACCCGACCCAGGCCGACGTCGACCGCCTGCGGGACGTGGCCGAGCTGGCGCCCCCCGCCGTGGAGGTCCCGCTGCTGACCGTCGCCCGTTACGGCCAGGCCGTGGTCGACGGCGACGCCGACACGGCGGAGGCCGAGGGTGACGCCGCCAGTGCCAGCCTCGTCCTGGTCGCCTACGGGCTGGACGCCTGTGGCCTGCAGGTGCCGCTGTTCGACCGCCTGAGCGGCTTCGACATCGGCGCCTGAGCGGGCTCGACTACAGCCCCTCGACCGCAAGTAGGGGGAGGTCGTCGGCCGGGGTGAAGCCGAACACCTGGGCGTAGAACGACAGCTCGGCGGCCGTGGCGGCGACGATCGTCTCGGCCCGCCGGAACCCGTGCTGCTCGCCCTCGAAGGCCAGGTAGGCGACCGGCACGCCGTTGCGCCGGAGGGCGTCGACGATCAGTTCGGACTGGTTCGGCGGCACGACCTCGTCCTCGAGGCCCTGCAGCACGAGGAGCGGCACCGAGATGTCGTCGGCGTGGTGCAGCGGCGAGCGGTCGCGGTAGACGTCGGCCGCCTCGGGCCAGGGGCCGACCAGCGAGTCGAGGTAGCGGGACTCGAACTTGTGGGTCTCCTGGGCCAGGACGGCGAGGTCGGCCACGCCGTACTTGC
This sequence comes from uncultured Iamiaceae bacterium, assembly GCA_964438115.1. Taxonomy (GTDB): domain Bacteria; phylum Actinomycetota; class Acidimicrobiia; order Acidimicrobiales; family DATDAH01; genus DATDAH01. The sequence goes on along the minus strand of CAYTJS010000018.1, from coordinate 7,897 downwards.
TGACCCCAGCGGCGAAGGTGTCGTGGAAGGTCAGGGCGGCCAGGGTGGTGAAGCCGCCGGCACTGCCGCCCCGGATGGCCATCCGGGCCGGGTCGACGTCGCCCCGCTCGGCCAGGAACGTGGCGGCGGCGCAGCAGTCCTCGACGTCGACCACGCCCCACTGGCCGCGCAGCAGGTCGCGAAAGCCCCGGCCGTAGCCGGTCGAGCCGCCGTAGTTGACGTCGACCACGGCGAAGCCGCGGCTCGTCCAGAACTGCACGCCGAGCTGGAACTGGCTGCGGGCGGCGCTGGTCGGGCCACCGTGGATGTCGACGAGCAGGGGCGGGCGCTCGCCGTCGGGGCCGACGTGATCGGGGCTGGTGGGCGGGTAGTAGAGGGCGTGGGCGATGCGGCCGCCGGCCGAGGGGAAGCTGATCGACTCGGGCCGGCTGATCCGGCCGGCGGCCAGACCCAGGTCGCGGGGTGGGCGCACGACCTCGACGGCGGGGGGCGGGGCCGTCCCGTCGGCCTCCACCCGCTCGGTCCGGACCCGCACGATCGCCGGCTCCTCGGCGAAGGAGGCGGCCACGGCGACGAACCCGCCCGGGGCCGGGGCCAGGCTCGACCACGCGGTGTAGGGGGTGTCGAGATCGGCCGCGTCGTTGCCGTCGACCCGGTGGAGGTGGTCGGTCCCGTCCCGGCTCACGGCCACCACGCCGTGGGCGTACCCGTCGTCGGCGGGGGGGCCGGGCTGGTCGCGGGGCTCGGGGTCGGGGACCAGGCGGGCCATGCGGAAGACCCAGGGCGGCGTGGCGACGTCGCCCCCGGCGTCGGTGATCTCCTCCAGGTCGCCCCCGTCCCAGCGGACCACCTCGGCGAAGCGGGGCTCGGCGCCGGTCGGGGCGAGGTCGCGGGGCGGGCGGTCGCTGGTCAGCCACAGGCGGCCACCGGCCCAGGTCGGCTGCGAGGCCCACTCCCCCGGGCCGCCGGCCAGGCGCTCGGCCTCGACCAGGCCGTCGTCGTCGAGGTCGCCGACCCAGACCTCGGCGGCGTCCCAGGGCATGTCGGGGTGGTCCCACTGGGTCCAGGCCAGGCGGGTCCGGTGCCACTCGCCCAGGCGGGGCGAGGCGACGAAGTCGGGGCCGGACACGAGGACCTGCTCGGCCCCCGTCGCCGTGTTGACCCGGACGACCTCGTTGCGGGCCTCGCCCTCGCCCCGGTGGTCCTCGCGGACGGCGACCAGCCAGGTGCCGTCACCGGCGACGTCGAGGTCGGCGTACCGGCAGCCCTCAGGGGTGAGGGCCACCGGCGCGGCCGCGCCGGGTTCGAGGCGGTGGAGGCGCTGGTCGGCCCAGTTGGCGAAGTAGACGGTGCCGGCGTGCACCCGCCACGCACCGCCGCCGTACTCGTGGACCCGGGTGCGGGCGGCGAAGCCGTCGGGCAGGACGTCGGTGGTCGTGCCGTCGGGCGACCGGCGCACGAGCTGCACCCGGCCGCCTTCCTCCGGCCGCGACTCGGACCACCAGAGGTCGTCGCCGTCGGCCTGGACCTCGCTCAACCCCACCGCCCCGGCCACCAGCCGGTCGAGGCCGATGGGCGAGGCCCACGCCCCGTACCCCACCGGGCGGGCGGTCACGAGCCCAGGAGGTCGGCGATGCGGCGGATGCCCTCCTCCATGTCGTCGGCGTCGAGGGCGAAGGAGAAGCGGCCGTAGCCGGGCGCGCCGAAGGCTTCACCGGGCACGAACGCCACCTTGGCCTCGTCGAGGACGATCTCGGCCAGCTCGAGGGTGGTGGTGGGCGTGCGGCCCCGGATCTCCCGGCCGAGGACGCCAGCGAACGACGGGAAGGCGTAGAAGGCGCCCTGCGGGGTCATGCAGGTGACCCCGTCGATCTCGTTCAGCATCCGGGCGATGGTCTTGCCCCGGCGGTCGAACTCGGCCCGCATCATGGCCACGTCGTCGAGGCCGCCCTCGAGGGCGGCCAGGGCGGCCCGCTGCGACACGTTGGCCACGTTCGAGGTCAGGTGCGACTGCAGCGTGCTCACGGCACCGACGACGTCGTCGGGGGCGATGAGCCAGCCCACCCGCCAGCCGGTCATGGCGTAGGTCTTGGCCACGCCGTTGAGCACGATCGTCTGGTCGGCCGCCTCGGGCACGAGGGTGGGCAGCGACGCGAACGTGTTGTCGTCGAAGGTCAGGTGCTCGTAGATCTCGTCGGTGATGATCCAGACGCCGTTGGCCACCGCCCACTCGCCGATGGCCGTGATCTCGTCGGCCGGGTAGACGGCGCCGGTCGGGTTGGACGGCGACACGAACACCAGCGCCTTGGTGGCGCGGGTGCGGGCCCGCTCGAGCTGGTCGACGGTGACCCGGAAGCCGGTCGACTCGTCGGTGGGCACCACCACGGCCTCGCCGCCGGTCAGCTCGACGGGCTCGGGGTAGGTGGTCCAGTACGGGGCAGGGATGATGACCTCGTCGCGGAAGTTGACGATGGCCTCGATGGCCTCGAAGTACGCCTGCTTGCCGCCGTTGGTGACCACGACCTGCTCGGGGCGGACCTCGTAGCCCGAGTCCCGCTTCGTCTTCTCGGCGATGGCCCGCCGCAGCTCGGGCAGGCCGGGCGTGGGCGTGTAGCGGTGCATCGCCGGGTCCTGCGCCGCCTCGACGGCGGCGGCGACGATGTGGTCCGGGGTCGGGAAGTCGGGCTCGCCGGCCCCGAAGCCGATGACGGGCTCGCCCGCGGCCTTCAGGGCCTTGGCCTTGGCGTCCACCGCCAGGGTCGCCGACGGCGCGATGGCCGTCACCCGGGTCGACAGGCGTGGGCTCTGCATGGCTTTTGATTCGCTCCCTTCGAGTGGCGCTCGCGATAGTGGCAGGTCGTGAGCGCAACTCCACCGTCGATAGTGATCCCCGCCGAGCTGAAGCCGGCCGACGGCCGCTTCTGCAGCGGGCCGTCCAAGGTCCGACCCGAGGCGGTGGCGGCGCTGGCCGAGGCCGCCCCCGAGTACCTCGGGACCAGCCACCGGCAGGCGGCGGTGCAGTTCCTCGTCGGCAGCCTGCGCAACCTGCTGGCCGAGGTGCTGCGGGTCCCCGACGGCTACGAGATCCTGCTGGGCAACGGCGGCACCACCGCCTTCTGGGACGCCGCCGCCTTCGGCCTGATCGAGCGCCGCAGCCAGCACCTGACCTTCGGCGAGTTCTCGTCGAAGTTCGCCGCCGGGGTGGCGGCGGCGCCGTTCCTCGACGAGCCGACGGTGATCGCCGCCGAGCCCGGCACCCATCCCGACCCGGTGGCCGAGGACGGGATCGACGCCTACTGCCTGACCCACAACGAGACCTCGACCGGCGTGGCCATGGCCCTCAGCCGGCCGGCGGACGAGGGCCTGGTGCTCGTCGACGCCACCTCGGCCGCCTGCGGCATGCGGGTCGACCTGTCGGTGACCGACGTCTACTACTTCGCCCCGCAGAAGGCGCTGGCCTCCGACGGCGGGCTGTGGCTGGCCGTGTGCTCACCGGCCGCCATCGAACGCATCGAGGCGCTGGCCGCGTCGGACCGGTGGATCCCGGCCTTCCTCGACCTCAAGGTCGCCCTGGACAACAGCCGCAAGGACCAGACCTACAACACCCCGGCGTTGGCCACGATCTTCCTGGCCAACGCCCAGGCGGAGTGGATCGCCGACAACGGCGGCCTCGAGTTCGCCGCCGGGCGCTGCGACCGCTCGGCGGCCATCCTCTACGGCTGGGCCGAGGCGTCGGACCACGCCACGCCCTTCGTCACCGACCCGGCGCGGCGGTCACCGGTGGTGGGCACCATCGACTTCGAGGGCGTCGACGCCACCATCGTCGCCGCCGTCCTGCGGGCCAACGGCATCCTCGACACCGAGTCCTACCGCAAGCTGGGCCGCAACCAGCTCCGCATCGCCATGTACCCCGCCATCGACCCCGCCGACGTCGAGGCCCTCACCGCCTGCATCGACCACGTCGTCACCGCCCTCTCCTGACCTCCTCTCCCCGAACCTTGTGCAAACCCGCCGGAATGACGGCTCGAACGCACAAGGTTCCCGGCCCCCTTTGAACCTTGTGCAAACCCGCCGGAATGACGGCTCGAATGCACAAGGTTCGGGTCAGGCGGCGCGGCGGAGGGCCTGACGGATGGTGCGGACCACGTAGGCGGGGTCGTCGGTCAGCTGGCGCCAGGTGAAGCGCAGCACGACCCAGCCGGCAAGCTGGGCGGCGTTGTCCCGCCGCCGGTCGAGCTCGAACTGCTGGCGGTCACCGTGGAAACGCCGCCCGTCGACCTCGATCACGAGCCGGGCGGCCGGGTAGGCGAAATCGACCCGCGCCGGGTGGTCCGCCCAGCCCGGCAGCGGGACCTGCCGATCGGGCTCGGCCAGCCCCGCCGCCCGGGCCACCTCCAGGAAGAGCTGCTCGAGCTCGGAGTGGGGCGGGACGAAGGTGTCGTCGCGGGCCTCGATGATCTCGCGGAGGGCGACGGTGCCGGGCCGCCCCTGCCGGGCGAAGCGGGCATGGACCGCCGCCAGCTCCGCGAGCGTGAGCCGGTTCGTGAGCAGGAGGTCGTCGATCTGACGCTCGGCGATCGGTCGGGGGAGCGACCGGACCAGGTCGGCGGCCGTGCGGGCCACCGACGTGGCGAGGATCGGGCCGATCCACACCAGGTCCTCCTCCCGCAGGTCGATCGAGCGGTGCACCCGGGCGAAGGGGTTGCGACTCCCTGCCGGGTACTGGCTGGTGACCTCGACGATCGGCCGCCGCACGTAGCGGAACCGGTGGAACCGCGCCGCCGCCGTGTGGGAGGCCGCCGTGTACTCGTGGTGGAGGCACGCCGCCATCACGTCCTGCTCGAAGGACCATGGTGCGCCGGCGACCATCAGCACCCGCCGTGACCGGCGGACGAGGCGCGCCGCCTCGACCTCGGCCCGGAGCTGGCGGGGCGTGACGCCGATGGCGGCGGCCTGGTTGGTCGTGAAGAGCCCGAACTGGTTGCGGGCGGTGACGGCGAGCTGTTGACGGGGGTCGATGTCCATCATCCGAGCCTCCCCCCACCCAGTGACACCCACCCGAACCTTGTGCAAAGACGCCGCCATGACGGCGGGTATGCACAAGGTTCGCGAGACTGCGGGGATGAGCGCGCTGCGGGAGATCCGGGAGCAGCTGACGGGGCCGGGCGGGGCCTTCGAGGTCGTCACCGAGGTGGTGAACGGCGTCGAGATGAAGGTCTACAAGGACCGGATGCCGTCGCTGCGGGAGGTGCCCCGCATCGCCCGCAGCCGGGGGGACCAGGACTTCATCGTCCACGGCCACCGCCGCTACTCCTTCGAGGAGTTCGTCGACGTGGCCAACTCGGTCTCGCACACGCTGGTCGACGACTTCGGCGTGGGTCACGGCGACCGGGTGGCCGTCCTGTCGGCCAACAACCCCGAGTGGTGCCTGACCTTCTGGGCGACCGTCGACCTCGGCGCCATCCTCGTCGGCCTCAACGGCTGGTGGAAGACCGACGAGATCCTCTACGGCCTGGCCGACAGCGGGGCCAAGGTGCTCGTCGCCGACGGCCGCCGCTTCGAGCGCATCGCCGACCACCTCGACCAGTGCCCCGACCTCGAGGCCATCTTCCTCGTCGACGCCGAGCCCGGCGACGTGGGCACCGACCCCCGCCTCCGCCGCTTCGACGTCCTGACCCAGCGCCCGACCGATGCCTTCCCCGAGGTCGACATCGCCGAGGACGACCCGGCAGTCATCTTCTACACGTCGGGCACGACCGGCCGCCCCAAGGGCGCCATCTCGACCCACCGCAACATGGTCGCCAACCTCCAGAACACGATCTACAACACGGTGGCCAACGCCATGGCCGACCCCGACCCCGACGAGGGCGGCGGCGGGCAGACCACGGGCCTGCTCACCTCCCCCCTCTTCCACGTGTCGGGCTGCCACAGCAGCCTGGTGGTGGGGATGCTCGGCGGCGTGAAGCTCGTCATCCCCGAGGGCCGCTTCGACCCCGACACCGCCCTGCGCCTCATCCAGGACGAGCAGGTGACCATCTGGGCGACGGTGCCCACCATGGTCTGGCGGGTGTGTGAGCACCCCGCCCGCCACGACTACGACACCTCGACGGTCACCTCGGTCGCCTTCGGCGGCTCCCCCTCGGCCGAGGAGCTCCAGCGCAAGGTGCGGGACACCTTCCCCAACGTGCGCAGCACCTCCAACGCCTACGGCCTGACCGAGTCCAGCTCGGTGGCCACCGTCATCTCCGGCCAGGACGCCCGGGAGCGCCCCGACTCGGTGGGCCCGCCCGTGCCGGTGGTCGACCTGGCCGTCGTCGACCCCGACGGCAACGAGGTCCCGATGGGCCACACCGGCGAGGTCCTCATCAAGGGCCCGATCATCATGCCCGGCTACTGGAACAAGCCCGAGGCCACCGCCGAGACGGTGATCGACGGGTGGCTGCACACCGGCGACATCGGCTACCTGGACGAGGACGGCTTCCTTTTCATCACCGACCGGGCCAAGGACATGATCATCCGGGGCGGCGAGAACATCTACTGCGTCGAGATCGAGCAGCGCCTCGTCGACCACCCCGACGTGGCCGACGCCGCCGTCATCGGCGTGCCCCACCCCGAGCTGGGTGAGGAGGTGAAGGCCGTCGTCCAGGTCGTGCCCGGTGCCACCCTCACCGAGCACGACGTCCAGCAGTGGGTCGCCGAGACGCTGGCCAACTTCAAGGTGCCGGCCTACGTCGAGATCACCGGCGACAAGCTCCCCCGCAACGCCAGCGGCAAGCTCCTGAAGAACGTGCTGCGCGGCGAGGGCGAGGTCAGCTTCAGCGAGACGATGTGACCCCGACCGCCCTCAGACGGTGACGGCCTGGAAGGGCCAGGGCCAGACGTCGACGTGGTGCTCCTGGAGGACGGCGGCGATCTCGTCGGCGGGGACCTCGACGCCGGCGGCCTGCAGGGCGGCGACGAGGGCGTCGAGGTCCGGCTTGGGGTCGCCGGGGAGCGGCCGGCCGCCGTAGGGGTGGGCCAGGCCCTCCCGGTGGAGCGCCTCCAGCACCTCGACGGTCGCCGACCGGGCCAGGGTCGGGACGACGACCGGCTCCCGGGGGTCGCCCTGCAGATCGACGGCGAGCCGGCGGACCCGCTCCGGGTCGTCCAGGTGGGCGCGGGCCTCGGGGCGCTCGGCCAGCACGGCACAGAGCGTGTCGAGCAGGGCACCGTCCCGCACGACGGCCGGGCTCACCCGGCTCCACGGGGCCAGGGGCACGGCCACCCCCTTGGCCATCGAACGGTTGAAGCGGTTGCGCCGGGTCTGACGGGCGGCGACCACCGGCATCGTCGCCGTGCGGCACCGGCCCTCGACGGCCAGACCGACGCCGGTCCCGGCCCCGGTCAGCAGCCGGCTGTACTCGCTCCCGTCGTTGGCGGTCCACAGGCAGAACCGCCACTGGTCCCGCCCGGCGTTGGGGCGCAGCGCCGAGTCGAACTCCTCCCAGGCGAGGGCCGCTCCTGCCTCCTCGCCGGCGTGGACCTCCACCTGCCCCGACCGCAGGATCAGGTCACACCCGTGCTTGGCCGGGTCCCCCGGGACCAGCAGGCCCCCCTCGTCCCGAGCCCCCTCCAACCAGTTGCTCACCCCAGCCACGCCGATGACCCTACGACCCCCGGTGCCGTCGGCTCAGTGAGTATGGAACGGCCGGCCCGTTCCGCATCTTGCGTGGGTTGTCCACCATGAGGCGGACCGAGCCACATACGGAAGGAGCCGGCCGTGTTGATCCCCCGGCCCGGCCCGGGGACCGGGTCAAGACCGACCGCCGCGACGCCGCCCGCTTGGCGCGGTTGTTCCGGGCCGGACGCTCCTATGGATCGTCAAGTGGGTGATGGGGGCGGGTTCTCGAGTCGGCGG
>CAYTJS010000017.1:0-23777 GCA_964438115.1 uncultured Iamiaceae bacterium | reverse complement strand
GCCCAGGTGTCGAGCTGGGCCATGTCGTGCTCGACGCCTGGGCCTGGTACTCGCTCAACGAGCAGGTGGCCCGCTTCACCCGCTCCGACGGCCCCGTCGGCTACGGCATGCACGAGTACGGCTTCTTCGGCGCCTTCCCCAAGTACGGCCTGGCCGACGGCGCCGCCGTGGCCCGGGGGGTGACGCCGTAGCGTTGGCGGGATGAGGCCGGGGAGGGTCGGGGCCGTCGCCACCGCAGCGCTGACGCTGCTGACCGTCGTGGCCTGCGGTCCCGCCGACGACGCCGGCCGCCGCGTCGATGCCGGAGCGACCACCTGTGCCGTCGACGCCGCCCCCTCGGGCCCGTTGCTGACCGCAGGCGGCGCCCTCCGGGTCCCCGACGTCCCCCCGCCGGCCGACTGGGTCGACCCGCCCCAGGACGGCTTCGACTGGGACGGCGACGGGGCGGGCGACACCCTCGCCTTCGACCAGGACCGGGCCGAGGTCCGCGTCGAGTGGGCCGGCGGCACCCTGACCGTCACCGGCGTCCGCTCCGACTTCGCCGGCGAAGCCGGCCAGCCCCTCCTGCCCGACGGCGATCCGTTCCTCGATCAGCCCACCGAGGCGGGTCCGCCCTCCGCCGAGGCGGAGGCGAGCGGCACGGCGGCGCCGGTGCCCGCGGCGGTGGCCGACGTGACCGGGGACGGCCTCCTCGACCTGCTGGTGGTCGACGGCCGGGTGCTGTCGGTGCTCGTCGGCGCCGGGGCGGCCTCGGCCGGGCTCACGGTGGACCAGACCGCCATCGGCGAGGCGGTGGGCGGCTGGCGCAACCCGCCGGTGGTGCCGGTGGCCCCGCCCGGCTTCAGCGACGAGCAGCCGGCGGTGCCCTACGACGTGGCCACCGTGGTGCCCACCTGGGACCGAACCGGCGACGGCGTGGCCGACGTCAGCGTGCAGAGCGTGCTCCCCCGGGCGGCCGGCCCCGAGACCGTCTACGCCGGCAAGCCGTGCGCCTGACCCGCGTCGCCGCGCTGTCCGTGGCCGTGGCCGCCGTGATGGCCGCCCTCCCCTCCAACGGCTCGGCGCAGGAGGGCCCGGCCCCCGAGGGCGGCGGCACCTCGCCCGGCCGGCCCACGGTCACCATCGCCGACACCCCCGACCCCTTCGTCCTACGGGTGGGCGGGACCTTCTACGCCTACGCCACCAACCGGGCCGCGGCCTTCGGGGGCCTGGTCCACGTCCCGGTCCACACCTCCACCGACCTCGACGTCTGGACGGCCGTGGGCGACGCCTTCCCCGACCTGGCGCCGTGGGTGCGCCCGGGACGGACCTGGGCCCCGTCGGTGCTGCGCGACGGCGACGGCTACGTCCTCTTCTACACGGCCGAGGAGCGGCGCAGCGGCCGTCAGTGCATCGGCCGGGCCCGGGCCGACGCGCCCACGGGACCGTTCGTGGACCGCAGCCGGAGCCCGTGGATCTGCCCCCGCAACCAGGGCGGGGCCATCGACCCCTACTACTTCCGGGACCGGGACGGCCGCCGCTACCTCTACTGGAAGAACGACGGCAACTGCTGCGGCCTCGAGGTGGCGCTGTGGGGCCGGCGCCTCACCGTCGAGGAGCGCCTGGTGGGCGATCCCGTCCGCCTGCTGCGGATGGACCGGGACTGGGAGCTGCCCCTGGTCGAGAACCCGGCCATGACCCGCAGCCCCCACGCCGGCGGCCCCTATCGCCTGTTCTACGCCGCCAACTGGTGGGAATCCCGCCGCTACGCGACGGGCTACGCCCGCTGTGACGGTCCCCTCGGCCCCTGCCGCAAGGTGACGACCAACGGCCCCTGGCTGGGCACCACCGACCACGCCTACGGGCCCGGCGGGGCCAGCTTCTTCACCGACACCGGCGGGCGAAACTGGATGGTCCAGCACGGCTGGCCCCGGCCACCGGAGCGGGTCGGCTACGGCGCCGGCGGGCGCCGCACCCTGTTCGTGGAGAAGGTCGACTTCGGGCCGACCCGCCTCCGGGTCAACCTGGCGTACCCCTACCCGTTCAGCACCGCTGCCCCCCACCCCTTCGTCGACGTGCCCGACGGCTCCCACGACGCCGTGGCGTGGGCCCTGGCCGACGGCGTGACCCCCGGGGGCGGCGACCGCCCCGACCGTCGCCTGCGGGCCACCGCCCCCGTCATCCGGGGCGACGCCCTGGCCTGGCTGCGCACCCTGCTCGGCCCGGGCGGTCCCGCCCTGGCCGACCTGCGCCAGGCGGGCGAGCCTCTCACCCGGGGCCAGGCCGCCCGTCTGCTGTACGACGCCGCCGGCCGCCCCGACGTGAGCGGCCCGGCCCATGACCACCCCCTCACCGACGTCACCCCCCAGCTCCGGGCGGCCGTGCGCTTCGTGATCCACGACCCCGACGGCGACGGCCCCGAGCCGGCGATCACCTCCGGCTACCGGGACCTCACCTATCGCCCCACCGTCCCCGTCACCCGGGTCGCCTGGCTGGTCATGGCCCACCGCCTCCTCACGCCCGCCTGAGCGACCGCGCTCACAGCAGGCGGGCGAAGGCCCGCACGTCCTCGATCAGCAGGTCGGGCTCCTCGAGGGCGGCGAAGTGGCCGCCGCGGTCGAAGGTCGACCAGTGCACGACGTTGTAGGAGCGCTCGGCGAAGCGGCGCGACGCCCGCAGGATCTCACGCGGGAACACCGCGCCCCCGGTGGGCACCTCGACCCGCTCGGCGGCCGGTCCGAACTGCCCCGCCTTCATGGCCTCGTAGTACAGGCGGGTGGACGAGCCGATGGTGCCGGTCGCCCAGTAGGTGGTGATGTTGGTGAGCAGGTCGTCGCGGTCGACGGCGGACTCGATGGTGCCGTCGTTGTCGGTCCAGGCGTGGAACTTCTCGGCGATCCAGCCGGCCAGGCCCGCGGGCGAGTCGTGCAGCCCGTAGGAGAGCGTCTGGGGTCGGGTGCCCTGGATCTGCTGGTAGCCGGCGCCGTCGCTCATGATCGTCATGGCGTCCATCAGGGCGGCCTGCTCGTCGTCGGTGAGCTCGTCGTCGGGGCCGGGCACGGCAATGAGCATGTTCAGGTGGATCCCGGCGCAGTGCTCGGCGTCCTGGATGCCGATTCGGGTGGAGATCATCGAGCCCCAGTCCCCGCCCTGGGCCACGTAGCCGTCGTAGCCCAGGCGGGCCATCAGCTCGGCGAAGGCGTCGGCGATGCGCGACGGCGACCACCCCCGGTCGGCCGTCGGCCCCGACCAGCCGTAGCCGGGGAGCGAGGGGGCGACCACGTGGAAGGCGTCGGCCGGGTCGCCACCGTGGGCCTCGGGGTCGCGCAGGGCATCGACGACGTGGCGGAACTCCACGATCGAGCCGGGCCAGCCGTGGCTGAGCAGCAGGGGCCGGGCCCCCGCCACCGGCGAGGGGGCGTGGAGGAAGTGGATGCGCTGGCCGTCGATCTCGGTGGCCCGGTGGTCCCAGGCCAGCAGCGCCTCCTCGTGGACCCGCCAGTCGTACTCGTCCCGCCAGTACTCGCACAGCTCCCGGAGGTAGGCCAGGTTCGTCCCGTAGTCCCAGCCGGTGTCGGGGATCTGGTCGGGCCAGCGGGTGCGCCCCAGGCGGTCCTTCAGGTCGTCGAGGACCTCGTCGTCGACGGTGATGTCGAAGGGGGTGATGTCGGCGCTGCTCATCGGACCGACGCTAGTGCCGGACCGCACTAGCGTCGGCGGCCCAGGACCGGGTCGACACAGGGGGAGACCAATGCCGGGACCGCTCGAAGGGATCCGCGTCGTCGAGGTGGCGATCTGGTGGTTCGTGCCCGCCGCCGGGGCGATCCTGGCCGACTGGGGGGCCGACGTGATCAAGGTCGAGCACCCCGAGACCGGTGACCCCCAGCGGGCGCTGTTCACCTCCGGCCTGGTGCCCAACACCGGCGGCGTGAACTTCATGATGGAGCAGTCCAACCGGGGCAAGCGCTCCATCGGCATCGACCTGGCCACCGATGGCGGCCGGGAGGTGCTCTACGACCTGGTCGGCGACGCCGACGTGTTCCTCACCAACTTCCTGGCCCCGGCCCGCCGGCGCCTGCAGATCGACGTCGACGACATCAAGGCGGTCAACCCCGGCATCGTCTACGCCCGCGGCACCGGCCAGGGCCCCGAGGGGCCCGACGCCGACAAGGGCGGCTACGACGCCGCCTCGTTCTGGTCCAGGGGCGGCATCGCCCACGCCGTCACCCCTGCCGACGCCGACCAGCCGGTCATGCAGAAGGCCGCCTTCGGCGACTCCATCGGCGCCATGACCATCGCCGGGGGCATCGCCGCCGCCCTCCTGAAGAAGGAGCGCACCGGCGAGGGCTCGGTCGTCGACATCTCGCTCCTGGGCACCGCCATGTGGGCCCTGGGCGCCGACGTGGTGTCGAGCAAGCTGCTGGCCGACGAGGGCATGGGTGGGGGCTTCCCGAGCTTCAAGCGGACCAACAACTTCAACCCGCTGGTCAACACCTACCCGACCAAGGACGGTCGCTGGCTCATCCTCAACATGCTCCAGGCCGACCTGTTCTGGCCCGAGGTCTGCCGCCACCTGGGGCGGGAGGACCTGATCGACGACCCCCGCTTCGCCGACGGGGCCGCCCGCTTCGAGCACCGCGAGGCGTGCATCGCCATCCTCGACGAGGAGTTCCGCAAGCACACCCTGGCGGAGTGGAAGGAGCGCCTCGACACCATGGAGGGCGTCTGGGCCCCCATGCAGTCGGCCCTCGAGCTCCATGAGGACCCGCAGGCCCTCGCCAACGGCTACCTGCCCCAGCTCACCACGCCCGAGGGCAAGGACTTCCGCCTGGTCGCCTCACCGGTCCAGTTCGACCAGGTGTCGCCCGAGCTGCGCACCGCCCCCGAGCACGGTCAGCACACCGAGGAGATCCTCCTCGCGCGGGGCATGGACTGGGAGCGCCTCGCCGCCCTGAAGGACGACGGCGCCATCCTCTGACCCATCGCCGGTCGCCGGCTCAGTCCGTCGTACCGAGGCAGGCCGACACCCCGCCGCCTGGGCCACCCGAGGCGAAGACGCTGACGGGGCATCGCCAGGCCCGGGGGTAGTACTCGCCCATGATCGTCGCCGCCGTCGCCGCGTCCGAGCCTGGCGGCACGTCATGGACCGAGCCGGTCATGCCGTTGTCGATCAGGTGCCGGTAGATCAGGACCCCGACGGCGTCGAAGCTCCCCGGCACCACGGGGACATCGGCGTAGTTCAGCCAGACCACACCGTCCTCGACGGTGCTGTTCGCCGGACGGTCGGCCTCGTAGGACACCACGGCGGTGAACCGACCCGACTCGTCGAGGGGGAACTCCTGATCGTGGGCGCAGGCGGCGGTCCGCCACCCCTGCGCCAGCACCCCCTGACACAGCGACCAGTAGCGCAGGTCGGTCGGCGTTGCCGGATCGGCCGGCAGGGCACCCGCCCGCGTGTCCGGCGCCGTCGGGGCCCGCCCTCGGACGATGATCACCTCGCCGGGCACCAGCCCCACCGAACTGGCCAGGTAGGCGTTGTGGGGCGTCGGGTAGGCACTGCCGCCGTCCACCCGGCGGAACGCCTCGGCCGCTGCCAACGGGCTCGCCGGTCCCCGCTCGCCCGACCGGCCACCGGCCTGGTGACCGGCCCGCCCGACCGGTCCGGCGACGCCGTCGAGGCCGGCCAGGTCGTGTCCGACGGACCGGGCTGCGGGCCCGCAGGGCGGGATCACCTGGCTCCGGCCCCCGTTGCCCAGCAGCGTCAGGCGCGGGAGGGAGGCACCGCCGAAGGGGTCCGCAGGGTCATCGGGCAGGTAGATGCGGTGGATGGTGGCCACGAGGCCGGCGCCGCCCGCTCCCCCCGGATGGGCCCGGAGATGGTTGTCCGGTCCCCGGGGCGAGCCCAGCACCCGCCACGTCCACAGCGCCGCCAGCCCACGGCTCAACGGGGCCTGCGGCCGGAACGGGCCGCCCCGGCGATCGGCCACCCGCTCCGCCCAGAGCCAGCGGAAGGCGGGGTTCGCCGCCGGCACGTCGGACCAGCCGTGGGCGCCGTGCCCGCCCGGCGCGCCGGCCAGACGCCAGAGCCACCGCACCGCCTCCACCCGCCGCAACGACGCCTCGGGCCGGAACGGCCCCGGTCGACGACCGGCCAGGCCCTCGGCCCAGAGCCAGCGGAGCACCGGGCTCGACCGGGCCACGTCCGTCCAGCGGTGGTGACCGTGGCCCCCGGGGCGGCCCGAAGCTCGCCACAGCCATCCGGCGACGTCGAGCCGAGTCGACGGTGCCCCGGGGCGGAACGACCCGCCGATACCGGTGGCCACGCCCTCGGCGAAGGCCCAGCGCACCGCAGGACGGGCCCACGACGGGGTGTCCGGCCAGGGGGTCGGCCACCCTCCGACGAAGACGCGATACCTCTCCTCCGTCGGGTCGTCGACGGCGTGGGAGGTGGGGTTCGTGCTGCCCGGACGGGGACGGAGTTCCTCGTCGCTGACCGCATCGAGCACGCGACCGGCGTCGTAGGTCACCAGGGACTGGTAGCGGGCGTCGGCGAAGTGTCCGTCGACCCGAAGGGCCTCGCCGCGGGCCAGCGGGCGACCGTCGTACCAGTAGCTGGTGTTGAGATCGGGGAAGAAGACGTTGGTCCCACCCAGGGCCGGATGAGAGGACACGACCGTCGCCCACCCGCACGGCGGCGTGGTGGTGGTCCTCGGCGCCGACGACCCCGACCCGCCCGTGGCCACGACCGTGACGGCCACCACCACGGCCGCCAGCACCGGGGCCAGCCACCGGGCCGACCCCGTACCCCGGAGCTTCACTCAGCCGGCGTCCCGCTGCTCGTAGATGATGCGCAGGAGCCAGAAGCGCAGGAAGCGGGCGGCGGAGTAGCGCACGAAGAGGGCGGCGCCGGCCACGGTGATGGCCACGCCGGTCAGGGCCAGGATCACGCTCGAGATCACGTCCCGCGTGTCGCTCTGACCCGTCGACTGGAAGTAGGCCAGCAGGCAGACGACGATGCCCGCCACCAGGCCGATCACGCCGAGGACGGTGAAGCGCTGCTCGGCCTCGGCCCGTCCCGTCTTGATGCGGACGGCAGCGATCTCCTCCTCGAACTGTTTGCGCCGATCGGACCCCATCGGTGCACCGGCGGACTGGTCGCTCATGGTCTTCCCCTTCTGGATCTAGCCGGCGGCGCCGGCCAGGTAGGCCTCGGTCAGTTCCTCGGCGATGCGCTCGGGCGGCCCCACCCGACGCACCTTGCCGTGCAGCATGATGGCCGCGGTGTCGGCCACCCCCAGGACCTCGTGGGCGAACTGCTCGACCACCACGATCGACAGCCCGTCGGCGGCGATCTCGGCCACCTGCTCGTAGAGCCCCTGGACGATGATGGGCGCCAGACCCATGGACAACTCGTCGAGCAGCAGCAGGGCCGGCTCGGTGGCCAGTGCCCGGGCCATGGCCAGCATCTGCTGCTCGCCGCCCGACATGGTTCCCGCCACCTGGCTGCGTCGCTCGGCCAGCCGGGGGAAGCGGGCGTAGGCCCGCTCCTCGATGTCGGCCTTCGACATTCCGGTGAAGCTGACCATCTCGAGGTTCTCGGTCACGGTCAGGTTCGGGAAGATGCCCCGGCCTTCGGGGATCATGCACAGCCCGGCCCGGGCCAGGGCGTCGGCGTCGGCCCCGGTCACCGAGCGTCCAGCCAGGTAGACCGCGCCCCGGGTGGGGGCGAGCAGGCCGGAGATGACCTTGAGGGTGGTGGACTTGCCCGCCCCGTTGGGGCCGAGCAGGGCGAAGACCTCGCCGGTGCGGACCTGGAGGTCGACGCCGTCGATGACGTCGAAGTCGCCGTAGCCGGCGCTCACGCCGCGCACCTCGAGGAGGGGCACGTCCTCGGTGGGGATGTCGCGGGGGCCGTCGCCGGCCCGGGCCGAGGTGCCCGAGCCGAGGTAGGCCTGCTGGACCCGCTCGTCGGCCTGGATCTCCTCGGGCCGACCGTGGGCGATGGTCTCGCCGAAGTCGAGGACGTAGATGTCCTCGCACGTGCTCATCACCAGGCTCATGTCGTGCTCCACGAGCAGGATGCCGAGGCCGTCGCCGGCCAGGGTGCGAAGCACCTCGGCCATGGCCTCGGTCTCGGACTCGTTCAGGCCCGACGACACCTCGTCGAGCAGGATCAGCTTGGGCTGGTTGGCCAGGGCCCGGCCCAGCTCGACCAGGCGGGCCCGGCCCGTGGGCAGGCTGTCGACCCGCTCGTCGGCCACGTCGGCCAGACCCAGGCGGTCGATCAGCTCGTCGGCCAGGGCGGCGGGGTCGGGGCCGCCGCCGGCCCAGGTGCGGCGCATTTCGGCGCCGGTGAGGATGTTCTCGCGCACCGACAGGAGGGTGAAGACCTCGAGGCGCTGGAAGGTCCGGGCCAGGCCCAGGCGGGCCCGCTTGTGGGCGGCCAGCTTGGTGACGTCGCGCCCGTCGAGGGCGACGGTGCCCGCGGCCATGGGCTGCAGACCACACAGGGCGTTGAACGTCGTCGTCTTGCCCGCCCCGTTGGGGCCGATGAGGCCGGTGATGCGGCCCGCCTCGACGTCGAGGTCCACGGCGTTGGTCGCCACGTTCCCGCCGAAGCGGACCGTGATTCCCCTAGCTTCGAGCAGCGCCATACAACGGCTCCTCGTCCAGGGCCAGCTCGTGGTCGAGCAGCTCTCGGTCGGCGGCGGTGAACCCGTCGAGGCCCAGGGTGTCCCAGTCCGGCTCGCCCACGTCGGTGGCCCCCTCCTCCTTGGCCCGGCGTTCGGCCAGCGTCTCCTTGATCGAGCGCACCGTCTCGTTGACGGCGCCGTTGGGGTTGCGGCCCAGGCTGACGCCGGCGAAGGCAGGGCCCAGGGCCAGCAGGTCCTTCAGGGCGGGCACCAGGTCCGGGATGATGAAGAAGAACAGGGCGTAGCTGATCCCACCGAACAGGGCGCCCCCTACGGCGCCGATGCCGCCGATGACGGCGAGCAGGACGATGGGCAGGCCCTGCAGGAACCGGAACGTGTCGGGCGAGACGGAGTTGAGCTGGGCCCCCAACAGGGCCCCGCCCAGGCCGGCGATGGCCGCCGACAGGGTGAACACCTGCAGCTTGGTCCGAGTCAGGTTGAGACCCAGGGTCACGCAGGCGGCCGGGCTGGCCTTCATGGCCAGCAGTCGGCGGCCGAACTCACCGCGGCGCAGCCACACGAGGAACAAGGCGATCAACCCGAAGCTGACCGACAGGAGCACCAGGTGGGCCTTGTCGGACTCGAAGGACACCCCGAAGAGGTCGAGACGGGGGACGTTCAGGCTGGCGTTGGGCAGGATCAGGCTCTGGTTGAAGAACATCTTCTCCATGAACACCGCGAAGGCCGCGGTGGCCAGGGCCAGGTAGAGGCCCTGGAGGCGGAGGGCGGGCAGGGCCACCAGGGCCCCCACCAGACCGGTGACCACCGCCGCCAACAGCAGGCCCCAGAGGGTGCCGTGGCCGCCGAAGTGGCCCATGACCACCGCCCCGATGCCGGCGAAGGTCAGCGGGGCCAGGTTGATCTGGCCGCCCCAGCCGGTGAGCGGCACCAGCGAGAGCATGATGATGGCCGTGCCCACGCCGATGCCCAGGTGGTACACCCGCAGGTCGGCCACCAGCACGCCCACGAGGAGGGCGGCGGCGCCGAGCACGGCGGTGCCGATGACCCAGCGGCGCAGCGGGGGCATCGGGATGTACTCCCGTGACTTCTGCTGGCCGGCGGCCCGTACCCGCAGCGGGGGCAGGACGAGCAGGATCAGGAACAGAAGGATGACCGGCAGCGCCGGTCGCAGCCCGCTGAGCGACACCGGGGTGAAGTCGTTCCAGCCGAAGATCGAGGTGATCTCCTGGTTGGTGGGCAGGTAGCCGATGGCGTAGGACTCGGTCAGGCCCAGGATCAGGGCGCCGAGGAAGGTGAGCGGCAGGCTGCGCAGCCGCCCGAACATGGCGGCGGCGTAGGCGTTGATGACGAGCAGGGTGAGGTCGAGGTGCTTCAGCACTCCCTGGCTGCCCGCCAGCAGGATCCCCGAGAGGGCGGCCAGCGAGGTGCCCAGGGCCCAGGCCAGCATGGCCGACCGGTCGGGGCGGCTGCCGACCAGTTGCGACAGCGGCCGGTCGTCGACCACGGCCCGCATGGCGATGCCCTGGCGGGTCCCGAACAGGTAGAAGCGCAGGAACAGCGCCACCGCCACTGCGGCCAGGATGGTGAAGGCGTCGTGCCACTGGAGGTTGACCACCCCCAGGTCGAAGGCGTTGCCGTCGAAGAACCCGGGGAAGCGGCGCCCGACGTTGGGCGGGAAGAAGATGATCGCCGCCTGGTAGACGCCGAAGAGAAGGCTGACCGAGACCACCAGCTTGGTCACCTCGGACACGTCCTGCAGCCCGCGGAAGATGACGCGCTCGATGGCGGCGCCGAAGGCCGGCGCCAGGATGCACAGCATCACCAGCAGCGCCACCGGCGCCGGCCACCCCCACTCGACGCGCAGCTGCCAGTACGCGAAGGCGGCCAGCATCCCGAACGCCCCGTGGGCGAAGTTGAAGATGCCCGAGGTGGTGTAGGTCACCACCAAGCCGCTGGCCGCCACCGCGTAGATGGCCGCGGTCACGATCCCGAAGACCGTGAACGTCAGGAACTGGTCCAAGTCCGACTTCCCCCCGAGACGATCGGCGCCGTGATGTTAGGCGACCTACCCGACGGCGTAGTCCCCGGTCAGCTGGGCGTTGTAGCTCGGGTCGCAGGCGTAGGAGTCGTCCTCGGGGGCGTGGCGCACGAAGGCGCCGTCCTCGACCTGGAGCACCACGGTGCAGTCGGGTCCACGGTTCTCGGCCGGGTTGGTCGAGGCATGGAGCCCGCCCCCGGTCCAGTCGGTCACCGACGCCGCCCCCTCCAGCACGCAGGTGCGGGTGAGGTCGTTGTCCAGGTCGCAGTCACGGGCGGCTTGGGCGAAGAGCAGCCAGGCCGACCAGGCCTGGGCCCCGAGCAGGGCCACCTTGCCGTCGACGGCGTTCACCAGGTCGATGTACTGCTGGGTCGCCTCGTTCTGGTCGGCCTCCTCGAAGGGCCAGAAGGCGTTGCGGACGAAGGTCCCGTCCCCGGCCGGACCCGCGGCGTCGACGTAGTTCTGGTCGTAGAAGTTGGCGTCCTGGAGGGTGACCTCGACCTCGTAGCCGATCTCGTCGAGGGCCTGCTGGAGCAGGGCCAGGTTCTCGCCCTCGCCGACGAAGGAGAGGAAGGTCACCCCGGCCTCCTCGATGGCGGCGGCGAAGGGCGCCCAGTTGGCCTCACCGAGCACGTTGTAGGTGTTGGTGTGGACCACGTTCATGCCGATCGACTCGTAGGCCTCCCGGACCCGCGCCGCCTGGGTCATGAGCGTGTCGAGGTCGGCGGCCAGGATGCCGACGTTGTCGCCGGCGTCGGGGAACTCCTCGGTCAGGATGGAGGCCGCCCCGATGGGGAACTCGTCGAGGGGGTTCGGCACGGCCTGCACCGAGCGGGCGGCGACCACGTCCTGGCCGGCGGTGCCCGCCTTCTCGGGGGTGACCGAGAAGCCGGAGATGTCGATGAGGCCGCAGGCGGCGCCGGTGTCGGGCCAGAAGTTGTCCTGGACGGCGCCGGAACCGACGATGGCGAAGTCGGCGGCGCAGGCCTCCTGCATGGCCGGCTGGTACTCGGTGATGGCGGCGTCGTGCAGGTTCAGCTCGAGCTGCTTGCCGTTGATGCCGCCGGCGGCGTTGCACCATTCGACGAAGGCCCGGGCGGCGTCGTGCAGCTCGATGTTCAGGCCAGGGCGGCCCTCGAAGCCGGGGTCCGACACGGTGCCGACGGTGATGGTGTCGGCGGTGACCCCCAGGGTCTCCTCGGCGTCACCGGCGGGGACCTCGCCCCCGCCCTCGTTGGGGCCACAGACCCCCTGCAGGTCGCCGAAGTCCCCGGCGGCGGCCTCGGCCGGCGCCGTGGTGTTCGACGACCCGTCGGCCACGCCGCCGGACTCGTCCTCGCCCCGGTCGCTGCTGCAACCGGCGGCCACCAACGCCAGGAGACCCAGCGCAGCGATCAGACGACGGATGGTCATGGATGGTTCCCCCTGGGGTGTACGCGAGATGGCCCCTCGCCGGGCGAGGGGCCATCTTGGCACAACCTGACGGGTCGTCAGCTTCGCGGTGGGGACGAGGCCCCCGGGGGCTCAGCCGATGTCCACCGGGACGAGGAAGGGCTCGTCGAAGCCCTCGCCGCAGGCGTAGTCCTCCTCGGGGGCGTAGCGGGTGAAGGCGCCGTCCTGGACCTGGAGGACCAACGTGCAGGCGGCCGACTCGTTGGCCGAGGGGTCGGTCGGGGCGTGCAGACCGCCACCGGTCCACTCGCTCACCGATCCGGCGGTGTCGAGGACGCACGAGCGGGTGAGGTCGTTGGCCTGGTCGCACTCGGCCGCGGCCTGGGCGAACAGCAGCCACGCCGACCACGACTGGGCGCCCAGGAGGGCGACCTTGCCGTCGACCGCCTCGACGTGCTCGATGTACTGCGCCGTGGCCGGGTTCGAGTCGGCCTCCTCGAAGGGCCAGAACACCGTGCGCACGAACACGCCCTCGGCGGCGGGCCCGGCGGCGTCGATCCAGTTGGGGTCGTAGAAGTTGGCGTCCTGGACGATCACCTCGGGCCGGTAGCCGACCTCGTCCATGGCCTGCAGGAGCAGCGCCAGGTTCTCGCCCTCGCCGACGAACTGGAGGTACTGGACGTCGTCCTCCTGGAGGGCGGCGGCGAAGGGCGCCCAGTTGGCCTCGCCCAGGATGTTGTAGGCCGCCTCGTGCACGGTCGTGTGGCCGATGGCCTCGGTGCCCTGCAGGAAGCGGTCGGCCACCTGGGCCGTGGTCTCGAGGTCGCCGTAGATGACCCCGGTGCGGGCACCAGCGTCGGGGAAGTCCTGGTCGAGCAGGACGTAGGAGCCGACCTGGTAGAGGTCCGACGGGTTGGGCACGGGCTGGACCGAGCGGTTGATGCTCAGGTCCTGGCCCACCTCCCCGGCCTTGGCCGGGGTGACCGAGTAGCCGGCGATGTCGATGAGGTCACAGCCGGCGCCGACCTCGGGCCAGGTGTCGTCGACGGTCCCGCCGCCGCCGACGATGGCGAAGTCGGTGGCGCAGGCCTCGCCCACCACCTGGGCGTACTGGGTGATGGCGGCGTCGTGCTGGTTCAGCACGAGTTGCTTGCCGTTGATGCCGCCGGCGGCGTTGCACCACTCGACGAAGGCCTCACCGGCGTCGAAGAGCTCCTGGGTCAGGCCGGGCCGGCCCTCGAAGCCGGGGTCGGCGATGGTGCCGAGCACGATCTCGTCGGCGCTGACGCCCTGGATCTCGGCCAGCGGGGCGTCGGGCACCTCGCCGCCGCCCTCGTTGGGGCCGCAGACCCCCTGCAGGTCACCGAAGTCCCCGGCCGCCACCTCGGCGGGTGCGGTCGTCTCGGTCGAGCCACCGTCGGCCCCTCCCGAGGCGTCCTCCCCACGGTCACTGCTGCAACCGGCGGCGACCAGCGCCCCGATCACGGCGACCGCCGCCAACCAACGTCGTGGCCTCATGAGCCCCCCTTGTCACGCGCCGTCCCCCCGGACGGCGTCGGTGCCAGCATCGCGCGGATCGGGTCGGCGCGCGATCAGGACCCGGTCAGCAGCGGGCGGCGACGTCGTGGCAGGCGCCGGCCAGGGCGGGACCGAAGCCCGCCTTCATGCACACGACGTGACCGTCGTCGATGTGGTGCACGGTCGCGCCGGGGATGCGGCGGGCCATGTCCTCCTGGAACTCGGGGACGATGGCCCGGTCCTGGGTGGTGACCATGACGGTGGTGGGCACGTCGACCTCACCGATCCAGCCCTTGGCGTTGTAGTTGCCGATGGCGTGGCCGGCCTCGATGACGTGGCGCCAGTCGTGGCGGCGCATCTCGGCGGTGGCCCAGCGCTGGATGGAGCTGGGGCGACGCTCGAGGCCCTGGCCCTGGGAAGCGGCCACGACCGGGAGGCGGCGGATCCACTGCGACGGCAGGTGCCCGGCCCAGGCCCCCACCCGGGTGGTGCCCGCCAGCGTGGCCATGGCCGTGGTGAAGACGAAGCGCTCCCGCATGACGGGGACGAAGCCGGTGGCGGTGGCGCACATCACGAGGCCGGCGACCTTGTCGCGGTGGCGGCGCCAGAGGAGCTGGGCGATGGGCCCGCCCATCGAGTAGCCGACGGCGATCACGGGGCCGACGTCGAGCTCGTCGAGCAGGGCGGCGGCGTCATCCGCGCAGTCGCTCAGCCGGAAGGGCTTCCACGAGCGCAGGCCCCGGCCGTGGCCCCGGTGGTCGACGGCCAGGACGTTGAAGTCGCGGGCCAGCTCCTCGTAGGCCTGGAACCAGTTGAGTCCGGCGCTGGCGATCCAGCCGTGGAGCAGGAGCAGGGTGGGGGCGTCGGGCGAGGGCCCGGCGACCTCACGTACGAAGGTGATCCCCCGGCCCGGCAGCTCGATCCGCCGCCCCAGGGGCAGCGGCGGCCCGACGACGCCCGTCGGCGAGGAGTCCCCCATCGCCGCCCACCGTAGGTCAGGGAGCGAGGGCGGGCGCGTACTTGGGGTCGAGGTGGCCGGCCCGGATGAGCCAGGCCGTGGTGTCGGCCAGGGTCTCCGCCGGCGGCCGCAACGGGCGACCGAGCAGGTCGAGGGCCACCCTGTCGTCGCTGGGCTGCCACCGGGTCAGGTACTCCATGCCCTCGCGGGTGAGGGCGAAGTCGGCGGGCAGCACCTTCATGAGCAGGTCGTTCACCGAGCCGATCGTGCGCAGCACCGACGCGGGCATGGGCAGGCGCCGGACCGGCCGGCCCCCGATCTCGCTCAGGGTCGCGTTGAGCACGTCGGTCGTCAGCGTCGTGCCCCCCAGCACGAGGCGGGGTGGCGGGTCCTCGGCGGCGAAGAGGGCGACGTAGAGGTCGGCCACGTCGCGCACGTCGAGGATGGCCCAGCCCCCGCTGCGGACGATCGGCGTCCCGGTCCGGTAGTTGGTCACCACGGCCTGGTGCCCGGCGCCCAGGCCGGGGTTGGTGTCGAGGGGCCCCAGCACCCCGCCCGGGTAGAGGATGCTGATCGGCGCCCCGGCGTCCTGGAGGCCCCGCACGAACCGGTCGGCCTCCGCCTTGGAGCGGCCGTAGGCGCTGGTGGGCTCGGCCGGGGGGGTGTCGGGGCCGACCGGCGGCCCCTCGGGGCGGAACAGGGCGCTGACCGAGGACGTGTGCACGATGCGGTCCACCCCGGCGTCGACGGCGCCGCCCACGACGTTGTGGGTGCCCTCGGTGTTGGTGGCCAGCACCAGCTCGGCCTCCTTGCGGCTGACCGACACCACCGCGGCGGCGTGGAGGACCCCGTCACAGCCGTCCAGGGCGGCGTCGACCGACGCCCGGTCGCGGATGTCGCCCCGGACCACCTCGGTGGGGACGACCCCGTGGGGCTCGAAGACCGTGGTCGCCTTGGCCGGGTCACGGGCGAGGAGGCGGACGTCGTGGCCGGCCCGGAGGAGGGCGGCGGTGGCGAACGAGCCGATGAAGCCCGTCCCCCCGGTCACCAGGATGCGCACGGGCGCGGACGGTAGCGT
Source organism: uncultured Iamiaceae bacterium (assembly GCA_964438115.1). Lineage (GTDB taxonomy): Bacteria > Actinomycetota > Acidimicrobiia > Acidimicrobiales > DATDAH01 > DATDAH01. The sequence goes on along the minus strand of CAYTJS010000017.1, from coordinate 8,160 downwards.
CCCGGCCGTGCCCGCTGCCGCCGTGGACCCCGCCCGCCTCGACGAGCTCTGCTCCCGCGCCGCCCGCTGGGTCGACGAGGGGGTGCTCCCCGCCTGCCAGCTTGCCGTCGCCCTCGACGGCGAGCTGTTGGTCGAGGCCACGTTCGGGGCGCCGGAGGGCAGCCGCTTCCACGGCTACTCGTCGGGCAAGGTCGTGGTGGCCGGGCTGGTCTGGCAGATCCTCGGCGAGGGCCGCCTCACCACCGACGACCTCGTGGCCGACCACCTGCCCGGGTTCGGTGCCAACGGCAAGGGCGCCATCACCCTCGAGCAGGTCCTGACCCACACCAGCGGCTTTCCGATGGCCCCCTTCGACCCCCTCGAGTGGAACGACGTCGATGCCCGCCTGGCCCGCTTCGCCTCGTGGCGCACCAACTGGGCGCCGGGATCCCAGTTCCAGTACCACCCGACCTCGGCCCACTGGGTCCTGGCCGCGGTGATCGAGGCCGTGACCGGCGCGGACTGGCGGGTGCTCGTCACCGAGCGGCTGCTCGACCCCCTCGGCCTCGAGCGCCTGCGTTTCGGTGTGGCCCCCGAGGACCAGGGCGACGTGCTCGACGTGGTGATGGTGGGTGAGGCGCCGACCAGCGAGGAGATCGAGGCCATGACCGGCATCGTCGGCCTCGACCTGGCCGACCTCCAGGGCGAGGTGACCGACGACGCCCTGATCGGCTTCAACCGACCCGACATCCGGGCCGTGGGGGTACCGGGGGGCGGGATCATCACCACCGCCGGCGACCTGGCCCGGTGGTACCAGGCCCTCCTCCACGACCCGGTGGGCCTGTGGGACCCGGCCGTGCTGGCCGACGCCACCGGCACCGTGCGCTGCACCTTCCCCGACCCCATGACCGGGGTGGGCGCCAACCGCACGATCGGCGTGGTGGTGGCCGGCGACGAGGCCTCCCGCCCGATGCGGGGCATGGGCTGGACCGTGTCCGAGCGGGCCTTCGGCCACAACGGCGCCGGCGGCCAGGTGGCCTGGGCCGATCCCGCCACCGGCCTGAGCTTCGCCTTCCTGACCAACGGGCTGGAGCGCCACCCGCTGGTGGGGGGCCGACGGGGGGCGGCGGTGGCCAACCGCGCCGGCGCCCTCCTCGCCCCGGAGTAGGTTTCCGCCAGCCGCACGAGGAGGTATCGGGCATGCAACGCCTGTCGGGGATGGACGCCTCCTTCCTCTACACCGAGACGCCGACCGGGCACATGCACGTGACCGGCGTCATCGTCATCGACGGCGCCGAGATGGTCGGCGGCTACGACTTCGAGCGGCTGGTCGAGCTCATCGACACCCGCCTCCACCGGCTGCCCCCGTTCCGGCGTCGCCTGGTCGAGGTCCCGCTCAGCTTCGACCACCCCGTGTGGATCGAGGACCCCGAGTTCGACCTGCGCAACCACATGCACCGGGTCGCCTGGCCCGCCCCCGGCGGCCAGCCCGAGCTGGCCCACCTGGTCGGCGACCTGATGTCGCGCCCGCTCGACCGCCAGCGCCCACTCTGGGAGATGTGGGTGGCCGAGGGCGGCGCCGACGGCCGGGTGGCGCTGATCTCCAAGGTCCACCACGCCGCCATCGACGGGGTCACCGGCGCCGACCTGATGAGCCAGCTCTTCGACCTCGAACCCGACGCCCCGCCCGTCGAGGCCCCCGAGGAGCCCTGGGAGCCCGAGCCCGTCCCCACCGACACCCAGCTGCTCGTCGACGCCGTCGCCGCCCGGGTGAAGGACCCGCTGCGGGCGGTACGGGCAGCCAGCCGGACGGTCAACTCGCTGGGCGCGATGGTCGGCACCGTCGTCAACCGGGGCGAGGAGCGCACCCCGGCCATGCCCTTCACCGGGCCCCGTACCCGCTTCACCGGCTCGCTCAGCCCCGACCGGGCCATCGCCTTCGGCAAGGCCCCGCTCGAGGACCTGAAGGTGGTGAAGGACACCTACGGCTGCAAGCTCAACGACGTGGTGCTGGCCACCTGCTCGGTGGCGCTGCGCAGCTACCTGGGCGACCACGACGAGGTCCCCGACCGGCCCCTGCTCGTCATGTGCCCGGTGTCGACCCACGGCCAGGGCAGCTCGGAGGGCACCAACCAGGTCTCCTCGATGGCCGTGCGCCTCCCGGTGCAGTTGGAGGACCCGGTCGACCAGCTCCTCGAGATCTACGAGGACACCAAGGTGGCCAAGGAGATGTCGACCGCCATCGGCGCCGACATGTTGAGCGACATCACCCAGTTCGCCCCACCGGTGCTGTTCAACCAGGCCATGCGCCTCTACGCCGCCAGCGGCCTGGCCGACCGGCACGTGCCGGTGCAGAACGGGGTCATCTCCAACGTCCCCGGCCCGCCGTTCCCGCTGTGGGTGGCGGGGGCCCCCGTGATCGCCGTCTACCCCCTCGGCCCCCTGATCGAAGGCGCCGGCATCAACATCACCGTCATCTCCAACATGGGCCGCCTCGACTTCGGCGTGGTGGCCGACCGCCGCCTGGCCCCCGACATCTGGGCCCTGGCCGAGCACTGGGAGCAGGCCGTCGCCGACCTCCGCGCCCGCGCCGACGCCGAGTCCTGACCGCTTCCGACCCGGACCACGCGCCGCGGCGAATCAGCCCTTTCCGAGTCAGCGGGCTGTTACTACGGTCAACCACCGTGTCCTACCGCCCTTCTCATCCTCTTCTGACCTGGCGGTCTGACCGACTCGACGCCATCGGCACGGTCGCCCAGGCGCACGCCACGATCAGCGCGGTCGCCGGACCCGGTCGACCGCTCGAGGTGGGCCGACCGCTCGGCCACGCGTACGTGCTCCGCGTTGTCGCCGAGTTCCAGGGGTTTGTCCGAGACCTCCACGACCTCGCCGTCGAGCGGCTCGTCGAGATGGCCAAGCCGTCGGCCGAGGCCATGCCGCTCCTCATCGCCGCGTGTGTCGAAGGCCGCCAGGTCGACCGGGGGAACGCCGACCTCCGGAGTATTCGATCCGACTTCCGGCGCCTCGGCATCCCGAACGTGGGCGACCGCATCGGCAGCCATGATCACCGGTGGGTGCTACCAGCGCACCCGGAGCGGAGTGACCGGTCGCAGTACCACGCACTCATCCAGATCCGGAACGCGCTGGCCCACGGCAATCAGCGCCAGGTGGCCTCGTTACGTCAGCAAGGGATCGCGGACACCGTCACCTGGTCACGCCACCGACTCCCCGGCTTGGGCCGGATGGCACGAGCCCTCGACCGGGTAGTTTGGGAGCACCTCCACTCGACGTTCGGAGCCGAGCCATGGTGAGCGGGACCTCGCACTTGACGCCCGGTTCGGCGGTGCGCGTTCCGTGGGGCCTCGAAGGCGATGTGGCCGGGACCGTGGTCGAGGTCTGGGGCAGCCCGCCGGCCCACATCCGTGTCGAGCTGCACTTCGCCGACGACAGCGAGCCGGTGACGCTCCTGCTCTCGCCTGACGTGGTCCACCCGGCCTGACCGGAACCGGTTCCGCAGAACCGCCCGGTCAGACGTAGGCGGTGGCGTGGGGGCCGTCGTAGAGGGCCGACACCTTGGCGCCGTCGAAGGCGCGCACGGCCTCCCGCACCGAGGGTTCCAGCAGGTCGAGTGAGCGCAGCTCGCCGTTCTCGCCCTGGGCCACCGACACGATGCGGATGAACCGGTCGCCGTACTGGTCGGCGAAGTCGGCCAGAGCCGCCAGCTTCCCCTTGGCGTCGGCCAGGTGGTCGCCGTGGGGGTCGACGATCGAGGCCGCCAGCGACCCGTCGTCGCGCCGGGAGACGACCAGGAAGTCGACCTGCAGGCTCGTCCAGGTGCCGGCGTCGTCGCGGTAGGCGATGCGCAGGGCGTTGGGCATCGGGCGGGCCGGGTTGCGGTACCAGGCCACGAACGAGGGGCGACCGACCTCGGTGGTCACGACCGACCGCTCCCAGTCGTTGAGCGCCGCCGGGTAGGTGCCGTCGGCGGCGGCGTAGAGATGGCCCGGGAAGCGAGGCAGGTCGTCGCCCGCGCCGTCCTTGGTGGCCGCCTTCTCGTTGGCCCGCAGGTCGATGGTGACGGCCTCGGGGGCGGTGGTCTGCTCCTGTACCTTGCGGTAGGCGTCACGGGTGGCACCGGTGGTGTTCTTGATCTCGACGCCGAAGCGCTCGAGTTGCTCGACGACGAAGGTGGTAGCCGTCTCCTCCACCGCCTCCTTGATGCCGTCCAGGTCGAGCAGGGCGGCCACCTGCACCCGCAGGTCGACCCGGTCGACCTGGTCGTCGGCCTTGAGGACGCGGTGCCGGTAGTAGTCCTTGCCCACCCCCTCGCGCACCCCGTTGATGATCCGACCGGCGTCGCGCTCGAGGTCCTTGGCGTGGGTCTCCAGCTCCCGGGTCGTGACGCCGGCCTGCTCCCCGACGGGCGAGACGGCCTCGCGGCGGACCGTCGCCGTGCGCAGGTCGGCGGCGCGGGCGGCGACCTCGGGCTCGCGCTCGGCCGCCAGACCGTCCAGGCGGGCGTTGAGGCGCTGGGTGAGCTGGGCGCCGGCGTCGGGCAGGAGGGCCGGGCCGGACCCGTCGTCGGTGAGCAGCCGGACCAGGTTCTTGGCCCGCCGCAGGGGGCTGGCGGTGAGGTCGGGCGTGGGCACGCTGGGCAGGGACTCGACGAAGGCGAACACCTCCGGATCGATGTCGGCGTTGCGCTCGAACACCATCGGCGCCCGCACCACCTCGGGCCCCACCGCCGTCCGCTCGTCGCCGCCCTGGCCCTCCAGCTCGTCCTTGATGGCCGACAGCTTCTTGGCGTCGAACAGCGGCAGGTAGCAGGCCACCGAGTTCAGGACGTCGTCGGTCGCCACCCGGTGGGCCAGGGGCTGACGGACCATCCGGCCGATCACCTGGGCGATGTGGGTGGCGTCCTTGGCCGGCCGCTCCGAGTAGAGCACCTCGGCCCGGGGGCAGTCCCAGCCCGTCGAGATGGCCTCCTTGGCCAGCACCACCCGGATCTCGGTGTCGCCCTGGATGGACTCGGCCGGCACCCACGGCACCGTGCGCGCCCCCAGGACGATCGGTTCGTGGTCGCCGAAGACGTGGGCCACGGCCCGGGGCCCCAGCCCCGGCCACTCCGACTCGACGGTCGAGACGATCTCGCCCAGCTTGGCGTCGTTGGCCTTGTCGGGGACCTGGACGACCAGCACCGGCAGGACCGCCGGCTCGCCCTCGGCGGCCGAGTAGGCGGCCCAGCGCTCCTCGTAGGACTGGGCCGTGCGCACGGCGTCGCGCAAGAGCGTCGTCGAGAACGTGCCCTTCTCGTCGGGCTGCTCCAGGCCGATCTCGTCCTTCACCAGGCCCGAGGCCCGGACCTTCTCGATGTCGACGACGACATGCGGGTAGCCGGTGCGGTCCGTGGTCGACCCCATGGCCGTGGTGAACCGGTCGATGGTGGCCGAGATCCCCCACACGACGGGCACCGGCGGGTTGGACCCCGGCTCCCCGTGGATCAGACGCTGCACGATCGTCTTGCGGTCGGCGACCCGCTTCATGCCCCGGTGAGCCTCGTCGAGGATCAGGTAGAGGGTCGTCGTCGGCGAGGCCACCGTGTTGGCCAGCACGTCCCAGAACGAGACCTGCCGGAGGTTGGTCCGCGACTGGACCAGCCGGGCCGACTTCGACAGCTTCTGGACGTTGAGGAAGTAGACCCGCCCCGGCGCCAACGCCGGGTCGAGGAAGCCGTCGTCGAGCGCCTGGAGCGTCCGTGGCGCCAGGAGGTCGGAGGCGTCGAGCATCCGGTTCCGGGTCTGACGGTTGAGCGCGGGGTCGTCGGTGATCCACAGGAACGTGGCCTGCGGATCGGCGTCGACCCCGAAGTCCGCCGACCCGTGGAGCACCGCCTCGATGACGGCGGTGGCGATGACCGTCTTGCCCGACCCGGTGATGGCCGACAGGGCGAAGGACGAGCGGTAGCCACCCGACCAGTCCCGGCGGGCCCGGTCCAGCCGGTCGAGCACCTCGAGGGCCGCCCCGCGCTGGTAGTCCATCAGCTCGTAGCGCATCAGCGGCCCTCGTTGATCCGGAAGGTCGTGAGGTAGTTCTCGTACAGCCGCACCACGTCGAGGTGGTCGGGCAGCTCGGCGGCGACTCCGCTGAACAGCGCCGGCGAGTCGGTCACGACGTACGCCGTGGCCGCCGTCGCCGGCAGGGCATCGACGAAGGCCCGCCAGCGGTCCGGGTCGAACAGCACCCCGTACTGCTCGGTCCAGGCGAACGGGGCGTCCTGGTCCTCGATCACCGGGCCCACCCCACCGGCCCGCAACCACAGCAGGGGCGCCACCGACCGAAAGGCCAGGTCCAGCTCGACGTCGTCGGGGTCGAGGTAGGTCAACTCGAGGAACTCGACGTTCTCCTCGAACCCCTCGGCCATCGGGAACTCGTCGGTGAACTTGTAGTCACCCTTCACCGGCTCACCGTCGGGCGTCCGCCCCGTCACCGCCGCCGTCACCCGGGGCCGGGTGATGTGCTCGAAGATCCCCAGCGCCTCCCACTCGGGATCCCCCGGCCGGTGCCCCGCCTTCCGCAGGGCGTCGGCCTCCGCCGCCGACACCTCGTTGTTGGTGACCACGATCGACTGCCGCCGCCCCCCGTCCTGCCGGTTCAGCCGCGCCACCGCATGCGACGTCGTCCCCGACCCCCCGAAGAAGTCCAGGACCACGGCGTCGGGCTTGTCGCCGACAGCGATGCGAACCGCGTCCTCGGTGGCGTACAGCGACTTCGGGAAGGGAAAGTCCCGACCAGGTAGGAGCCTCGCCAGGAGCTTGGACCCGTGGTCTCGTGCGTAGTGAGAGACCCTGTTCCACACAGTCACGGGAGGACGGCGGCTCTGAATACCGTCGGCGGATCTGAGTTGCAGGGCCCCTTCCTCGTCACGACCCGCGACAACCAATTGGCCATCTGCGATTTGCTTCAGAGTCCCGGGCCGAAGGTAGGTGACAGGTCGAAGTCCCGTCTGTTCATCCCGTCGGCCCAGCCTCGCCGTCCCTTCAGCGAATGCCTGGACCATCTTCTCCCGGGAGAATCGCCAAGTCTGCTCTCGACCCTGCGACAGCGGCCAGATGGCTGTCAAGCCATCTGGGACCGGATAGTCCCTGTGGGATACCCCGTTCGAGAGTGGCTCTCCTACTCCGCGAAACGCGCCAGATCGGGAGTCAACGAAGACCGGATAGAACAGCGCCGTCTCGGCGTAGTAGCTCCTGAGCGCCTTCCGCGACCCAACCCGTACTGCCGAGAACCAGAGCGTGGGCTTGGCAGCAGGTAGCAGATCATCGTCTGACTGAAGGTTGCTGTGCCAGTGATGAGCCTCTGCCCCTCCCAGGAAGACGAACACGACGTACTCCTCGAGCCGGGTGAGGCGACCAGGCCGAGGGGAGCCAGCACGGTTGATGATGGAAGTGACCAGTTGAATCCCGGAGGTAGGGAAGGACTGCTCGATGAGGATGACCAGCCGATGAAGCTCGTTCTCGTCGATGGTCACGATGAGGACGCTGGCTTCGGGGTTGAGCAGTTCCTTGGCCAGGAGGAGGCGGCGCTCCATGAAGGCCAGCCACTTGCTGTGGCGGTAGGCGTCGGTGTCGTCGACGTAGTTGTTGTCGTACTTCCAGTCCCGGGCACCGGTGTTGTAGGGCGGGTCGATGTAGATGCAGTCGACCCGGCCGGCGTGGGTGAAGCGCAGGGCCTCGAGGACGTGGTGGTTCTCGCCCTTGACCACCACCTGGGCGGGCTTGTCGCCGCCCCGCTCGACGATCCCCAACCGCCGCAGGCCGGGGTAGACCGCTTCGCCGAAGTCGGCGATGACCACGAGGGCGTCGAGGGGATGCTCCTCGTGGGCGACCTCGGCGGCCTGCTCGTCGCTCAGGCGGGACCCGTCGGGGTTGCGGGCCAGGCGCACCGTGGCCGAGCCCCCGCCGACCCGCACCACCTCGTAGGTCGGGCTGCGGGGCTCGTCCCGTAGGACGACTCGCGCCCCCGGTCGCACGGGGTGGTCGGGCAAGCGCACGCGCTCGGGCAGGTGGGACTCGAAGACCAGCCCGAAGGTACGCCGGGCCCGCAGTCGGTCGACGTGGGTCTGCAGGTCGGCCCGCAGCGCCGGGTCCTCGACCCGGGCCAGCAGTCCATCGAGCTCGTCCG